>CADBUP010000153.1 GCA_902797885.1 uncultured Ruminococcus sp. | reverse complement strand
CGTCGCGGTAGGCATGGCGGAATCCGGGGACGGCGTTTTAATAAAAATGAAATTTTTCGTTTATCGGAGTTTATCGACACGCTCAGCTCTGCCATTTGGCAGAGCTGTTAGAAGTTTATTAATTTACTTTAAGCACAACCTTGCCTACATTTTCACCGCGGTAGAGAATATCCTGAGCCGCTTCGGCTTCGGTTATGGGAAGAACCTTGTATATCGTAGGTTTAACGAGTCCTTGTGACACCTTCGGGAAGACATCCTTGACTAAATTTGCAAGAATCTGAGCCTTAACCTCGGGTGTTCTTGAACGCAGGGTGCTTCCGACGATTCTCACATTTCTGACATAGATGTTTTTAAGGTCAATTTCGGTTTTCTGTCCCGCGAGAGCCGCAATCATAATCCAGCGTGCACCGTGGGTTAAATAGTGTATGCACTTTCCCATTATTTCGCCGCCGAGACAGTCAATGGCAACGTCCACGCCGTGACCGTCAGCAAGTTCTTTCTTTAACACCTCAACTATATCTTCTTTAGAGGTGTTTACAACAACATCGGCGTTTAAATGCTTGATAGACTCCGCGAGGTTATCCTTGCGAACGGTCGTTATTACCCTCACGCCAAAAGCTTTCGCCATCGGAATGATAACGCTTGCAAGGCCGCTCGCACCGGCGTTCATAAGCAGGGTGTTGCCTTCTTTGATTTTACCCTCCCAGAACAGGTTTAGATATGCCGTTGCAAACGCTTCGGGGATAGCGGCGGCTTCAACCATTGAACAGTTCTCGGGTACGGGCATAAGCATATCATATTTAACGTTTACATATTCCGCATAACCGCCGCCGCCGAGAAGTGCACAAACCTTATCGCCGAGCTTCCAATTCGATTTTTCCTTTGCAACATCGCCGATTTCAATGATTTCACCCGAAATTTCAAGGCCCATCCAGTCGGGACAGCCCTCGGGCGGCGGATAGTCACCCTCGCGCTGCATCAAATCGGCGCGGTTAAGGGCGGCGTACTCGATTTTAACAAGAACATCTTCGGGTTTTACTATCGGGTCGGGAACATTATCCCATCTTAAGCTTTGATCATCATTTACAAGTATTGCTTTCATTTGATTTCTCCCTTATGTTATATTTAAATATATTTAGAAGTTTTCTAAAACGGTTTTCATATTTTTAATCAAAGGCTGAGCCGGTGTTGCCAGCTCATCGTGCTCATACACGGTGAGGCACATTCCACAGCCAAGCTGTGTTCCTATCATCCTATGAATATGACATTCATCAAGTGAGAGGAAGAGGAACGGAACGTTCAGGTTCTGTTTCAGCATATCGGTTATTCTTAAATTTTCGATCTGCTGCTGCATATTATATGCACCGGTCACAATTTTCACATAATCCGCACCGCGGCTCACTTGCGCTTTTGCAATTTCCAACACCCTATAATCCGGTCGGAACTTATATGTATGTGATGACATAAGAACCTTAGCGCCGTTTTTATGTATATTATCGATAAGCTGCTTCTGCTTTTCAATTGCCGTCGGGTCAACCGTAAGCTCGTCGGGGTCTTTACAGAACAAATCACCCATTACATCGACAAGGCTTGCACCGCACTTTGAAAGCTCAAGCATCCCTTCTGCAAGCTCATCATCTGACTTTCCTGTATTTTTTCCGCCGCGGTAATATGTAACATAGGTAGGGACGTCGCCGAGGGCATTAAATAAATCCCTATATACCGCTGAATTTTGATATTCGGGTTTAAACTGACAAAACTGAATACCGATTGCGTCAGCGCCAGCGTCAAGGGCGAGCCTTGCGGTTTTAAGAGCCTTTTCGGGCGAATCGGTCTGTATCATAGTTGTTATAAGCGGTTTATCATAATCAAAAAAAGATTTACTCATTAGTTTTTACCTCTCATAATATTTCTGCCGCCGTCGGCAAGAACGTTTATGCCTGTTATGAATGCCGCCTTGTCAGACGCAAGGTACATAATTAAGTCCACGATTTCCTGAGGATCTGCCGCACGGCCGAGAAGTGTGTTCATTCCCGCCATTCCCGGCCTTGTGAGAACCGGACCGGGCGAAACACAGCATACGCGAACGTTGTATTTCGCCCCGTACAGAGCAAGCGACTTCGTAAGACCGTTCATTACACCGCTTTTAGCGGTGGAGTATGCCACGTTGCTGGCACAACCCTCTTCACCTGTGATTGAGCCGATATTGATAATAACGCCGCTGTTTTGTTTGGCCATCTGCTTCAAAACCGCGTGGTCAAAGTAAAACTGGCCTTTTAGGTTCACATCGATGCCCCAGTCAAAAACGTCTATCGGAACATCCTTGAATTCTCCGTAGTGATACGCGTCAAGCATACGCATCTCAGCGCCGCCCGCGCAGTTTATCATAACATCTATGCTTGAAAATTCCTTGACCGCGGTGTCGCGTACATTACATACCTGTTCATAATTTCTGACATCGGCAACAACACTTATTGCCTTGCCGCCGGCCGCTTTTATTTCATTGACCTTTTCATCAAGAGCGTCTTTGTTAATGTCAACAAGAACAATATTTGCGCCTTCTTTGGAAAAGCATTTTCCGCTGAGAAAGCCAAGCCCCGATGCTCCGCCGGTAATTATGACTGTTTTATTTTCAAAATCCATTTATACCACTCCTTGTATAATTAACTTCTAAATTTAACTACATTTTATACTATTGACAAGCAAAATAAAAGAGAGTATAATATGGAAAAACAGAACTATTCTATTGGAGAGTGAATCGGATGGATATAACGGGCTTTTCGGAACTGAAGTATTTCAGAGTTGCAAACTATAGAAATCCTAACGGTCAGATTGATGATTTCAGCGGAATTCCGCGGCCATATAATAATATTGCTCTGATTATAAGCGGTGAAGCAGAGGTTAATCCGGTGGACGGAGCAACCTTTTTTGTAAAACCCGGGGATATTTTTTTCATTCCGGTCGGAACAAAATATATCTCAAAATGGATAGGAAACGATGTTTATTTTATTACATTTCACTTTAATATTTCCGCACTTTCCTATTATTTGCTGCCGGGAAACGACTTGATTCAAAAAATAAATATAGGCTGTTTAAAAGAAACCCGAGAGAAGTTTGAAACCGCATACAGATGCTTTGAAGGCGAGTGGGCTGAAAAACTGAATGCTTTGAGTATCTTTTATGATATTTTAAGCCGGGTTATCTCAAAGGCGAAGCTAAAAAGACCCAATGAGCTTGAAGATAAAAGAATAAAGAACGCGATTAATTTTATAACCTTTAATTACAAAGAAAAAATAACCGTTTCAGACTGCGCCGAGAGCGTGTATATGAGCGAGCCGTGGTTTTATGTGAAGTTTAAAAAGGCAACGGGAATGACGCCGATAGAATTTAAAAATAGGATTGCGATTAATCAGGCGTGTATTATGCTTATCAACACCGATAAATCAATAGAAAAAATAGGTGAGGAACTCGGCTTTGCATCCGCCGATTATTTTCGGCGTGTGTTTAAAAAGACGGTCGGGATTTCTCCGCTTAAATACAGAAAAACCCCGATTGACTTATAACATATTATATTTCGTTTTAATACGGTCAAGCATTTCGCACATAGGGATAGCGCCAAGCCATAAAAATATTGCGGTTGACGCTCCGTGTATCAGATCAAAGGGAAGCCCCATAGCGTATGCCGAAACAAACATTTCCTTTGTGGGACTGCTCTGCCAAATAACTACAGAAGCCGGGTTCATAATTCCGCCGTATATAAAGGCGGCGGAGAGAAAACCGAACAGGCATAGACTCGTGCGCCTCCTGCGAAGAATCCCCGTTTGATATAACACACCGGCGATAAATCCTATTATTCCGAAGGAAAACATCTGCCACGGCGTCCACGGTCCCTGACCGAAAAAGAAGTTAGAGACAAACGCGGATATGGCACCGACAAGGAATCCCGTTTCGCCGCCGAAGCAGACGGCGGCGATGATTACGATTGCCGCGACGGGCTTGAATTGCGGAATAAATGCAAACGCGGCTCTGCCTATCACCGCGATGGCACATAAAACACTAATCACAACAAGCTCACGTGCCTGAGGACGTCTGCCCTCAAACACCACAGCGAACGGAAGCATTGCCTCAAGGATTATCAACAGACTTATAAAATAATACTTTCTGTCTTGAAGATAAGCCATACCGAAGAAAACGGTCAGAGGTATAAGCAGGAGTACAATAATTGACTCAAACCATGTCTTTTTCGGTATTTTGTGTCGGAGAGGAGCTGCCTGCGGCAGTAAATCTTTGTTACAGTTATTTTCGATTTCAGCTTCAGGTTTTTCAAAGATGTTTTTTTCGGACGATGATTCTTGACTGTTATTATCGACTATTGCATAGATAATATCTTCGTTGGTAACAGCGTTTTGTATGATTCCGCGTGCCATTCGCCTTGCTGATGTAGTATAGAAGGCGTTATCGTAAAAGAATTTTTTCGGTATATTCTCTGACACAATCCGGCCGTCGAAAAGCATACCACAGCGGTCGGCGTATTCAGCACAGAATTCGATATCGTGTGAAACCATAAGTATGCTTACGCCGCGGCGTTTAAGTTCATTAAGTATAGCTGAAAGCTCCTTCTTAAAATGTGCATCCAGACCCTTAGTCGGTTCATCCAAAATCAGAATGTCGGGTTCGGAAAGAAGAACCTTAGCGAGAGCGGAACGCTGCTGCTCCCCTCCGGATAAGTCATAGGGGTGTCTGTCCAAAAGTTCGCGAAGGCCGCAAAGCTCAGCCGTTTGACGGAGTCGTTCGGCATCTGAGTGCGACAGATTTTTAGGAAGCATTTCAGATAGGTCAAGGCGGACTGTTTTTTGGCTTAAAAGTGTTTGCGGTTCTTGCGGAAGAGCCGCTGTTTTCATTCCGGCCGTAATTTTAATCTTGCCGCGGTATGGGGTGTTGATTCCGCATATTAACGAAAGAGCGGTGGTCTTTCCGGCTCCGTTTCCGCCCATTAACGCATATAATTCGCCTCTGCGGAGCTTAAAAGAAATTCCTTTCAGAATATCAGCATCATTTTTTTCGTATCTGAACCACGCTTCATCGATACACAGAACATAATCATCGGGTGAATCCGAATCGGCTGATAAAGATGATATTTTGTTCTTAACGGGAATCCGCGTCAGCCATTCTCTGCCTTCTCGGATTGTCACAGGCGTTTCTGAGCCGTCCCCCGCCGCATACGAAATCTTCATTGGTGACGGAAGGGCATCAAGCATATCACTGTGCCGGCTGTTAAGCTCGGCGCCGACCTCGCGCGGAGTTCCGACTGTCAATATCCTTCCGTTTTCCATAACGACGACTTTGTCGCACAGAGGAAGAACCTCGTCAAGCCGCTGTTCGCTTATTATTATCGTTGTGCCGAGCTCCCTGTTAATCCGTGAAACCGCTTCGAGAAAGTTATGTGCGGCGATTGGGTCAAGGCGGCTCGTGGGTTCGTCAAGAATTAAAACCTGCGGCTGCATCACCATAACGGAGGCAAGGTTTAAAAGCTGTTTCTGTCCGCCCGAAAGCTCGGTTACATTTGAGTTAAGATTATCTTCCATATCAAAGAATGATACCATTTCAGCAACTCTAAGACGAATTTCGTCATCAGGGCAGGATAGGCTTTCAAGGCCGAAAGAAAGTTCGTGCCAGACCTTGTCACATACAATCTGGCTCTCGGGATTCTGAAGAACAAATCCGATTTCCGAAGCCTGTTCAGCCTCCGAAAGCTCGTTTATGTTCCTTCCGTCAAACAATATGTTTCCGCTTCGGCTTCCGACAGGGGATAAAATCGGCTTTAGCTGACGCAAAAGCGTTGATTTTCCACAGCCGGAGCGTCCGCAGATTACGGTAAATTCTCCGCTGTTTATCGAGAGGTCTATGTTATTTAACGCGGCAACATTGCTTTTCGGATAGACAAAGCTTAAATCGCTGATTTTGATTTTTTCCATCGGTACGCCTCCCGGATTTCAATTATAATCGGTGTAATACACAGAAGAAGATATGCGATAAATACCGCCGTTTGATATAATGACGGTTCACCGCCCTGCATAGACGGAAAGTACGTGAAGTACATTGCGCCGGAGCCGGCCGCGGCATTTAACACGAAGGTTGAAAAAATGAGAATAAACGTCAGTGTTATTCCGTCACGCCGGTCAAAGCGATACGGCGAATACGCGGTCCTGCCCTGCAGACCGAAGCCGCGGCTTTTCATACTGTCAGCGGTATCGATCGAGCTTTCAAAGCTCCATATGAGCATAATCGATAATATTTTTATTCCGTTTCGCACGCGGTCTATGAGGGAGCCGTCTGAAATATCGCGGCCTATACATTTTTGTGAATTCCGAACGTTTTTGAGCTGTGCGTTAAATCTCGGAACAAACCGAAGAACCATAGATAACACAAGCGAAAGTGACGGTACTGTCCTTCCGAAAAGGTAGATGAGCTTGTCGCTTGTCATAATTTTATTAAAGCACGAAAACCAACACAAAACCGAAGCAAGCATCGCGGCGGCCGCAATGCCATAGGCAATGGATTCAAGCGTAAGCGGATTTCCGCTCGGCAGATATGCGAGGATGGTAACACCCTTGTGATTAAATACGGGATTTGCCGCTGCCGTGACAAGCATAAGCGGAAGATAAATCTTAATTCCGCACAGGGCGGAAGGGCCGCGGAGCATGAGCGTATAAGCTATCCCCGATAAAAGACTTATTAAAAGGCAGACAGGGTGCATAAAAAACATAGAAAAGCCAATCACCGAAGCAAAATAAAAAAAGTTGACAATCGGATGAAAACGCTTAAACTCATTCATCTTTCTGACCTCCTGCCGAATATCCGCCGACATCGTTTCCCAAATCACAGGTGTATACCCATTCAACCTTGTCGCCGGGTTTTAATTTATAACGCGAACAGCCGTAAGACGGAAAGTTTCCGTTGACCTTATACAGCCAGCCCGAAAGTTCTCCGCAATCAAATTCATAGATGTTTCCTATTCCCTCAATATAGGCGCTGTTATAGACGGGCGTGTTTACAAATTCCAAATGAATTTTGTTCTTCTTCATTTCACGGAGAAGAATATTAAAGACGCTTTCCCCGTCCGAGAAGGTCACCTCGGTTTCGGGAAAGATTACTCCGTCGGACGGAACGATTCCGCGCTTGGCGGGGTCAAGCCATGCAATGTTTTTCAGTACGGTGTCGCATCTGACCGAAAGAGTACAGGTGAGTTCGGTATCAGTAATTTTGGAGGAGTCCGAGGAATCGGAAGGCGGCGGAACAGCCGATGAATCCGGTTCAGCGCTGCCTGAAGAAGAATTGTCGTATTGTTCGGGTTCTTCGATAGAAGATGAGCTGTGGCTTTTTCCGCCCTCAGCCATTTGTTCGGCAAGTCTTTCCTTTTCATCAGCGGTTAAATGTGCACCGTTGTGGGAAACCGGTTTGTTTTCTTCGGTTGCGGGTTCGTCCGGCTTTTTTACGCTTTCGGAGTCTTGCCCGGTTTCGGAATTATTCGAAGCCTTAAAATCATTTTTATCATCTTTATCGTTTGGCTTGTCCGATTTATTTTCGGACGGTTGAGCCGTCTCGTTCCGGTATGACGGCCCATCGGGACGGAGCGAAGGCGAATCACCGCCCCGCCAAAAGGCGAAACCGAGAATAAATATTATCAGCGCGCCGATGCCGACAGCCTTATATCGTTTCATTAGTTTCATTGGCGTCCCCCTATAACAGCTCTGCAGATGCCAGCATGTTATAAAGCATTTCCGAAATTTCGGCTCTTGTGACAAAGTGCAGAGGATTTATTTCTATGTCGCTGTCAGACAGAATCTTGCTGTCATAACAGAACGCAAGCGCTCCGCGCGACCAATCATCAGCCGCAGTATAGTCGGTAAACGCCGCTAATATGTCTCGAACGGAATTTTCGCCGTAATCGGTTTTCATTCCGCAGAGCTTTGCCGCACGGCAGACCATAACGGCCGCCTCTTGTTTAGTTATCGTTCCGTTCGGATTAAACTCAGAGGCGGATACACCGTTTATTATTCCGTATTTATAGGCGGTATAAACATATGGATAGTACCAATCATTTTCGGTTACGTCATTGAAGACCGTTTGGCCGCCTGAAGAAAGACCGAGTCCGCGTGTGATTATTGCAGAAAACTCTGCCCTTGTCATTGTTGAATTCGGGTCAAATATGTTATCTCCTTTACCACTCACTATTCCCCTTGACGCGAGAGCGGCTATCCTTTCTCTTTCGGCACAGCCATCGATGTCGGAAAAGGTTATGCTATACTTTATCGGCTGTGGCTTTACGTCCGAATTTTTATTAGGTAACCCCAAAGCGGAATCCCCGCCGAAGCCGTCGGAACGTGGAGAATCACTCATATCAAAGAGAGCGGACTTACCCTCATTAAATCTTTTTAATGCGGTCAGAGCATAAAAGGCCTGTTCGGTCGCCATTTGATTTGAACTTTTGTCGGTCTTTGAATGAAAAAATCCTCCGTCTGTTCCTAAATATGACAAAAGACTGTCAAAAACGGTTTTTCCGTTTTTGACGAATCTCGGGTCAGAGACGGAAATTTTTAGCTGACAGAGAGCGGTTAAAACCTGTGAACAGCTTTCCGAGTTTTCAATTTCGCCGCTTGAATAACCGCCGTCGGAATTTTGAATCGATGACAGAAACGACAGCGCCTTTTCAATTGCTGACGCTGTGTTGGTTTGGTCGGTATAGCGCGAGAGGGCGCAAAGCGCCATTGCGGTAATATCCGCCTCAGAGGAGGAACCTTTGGAAAAAGACCATCCTCCGTCGGAATTCTGAGCCGAAAGTATTGTACTTATATACATATCTCTTGTGGCTTGAATCTCTGCCGCGGGGTTTGAAGGAATTCGATAATTTCCGCTGTCAAGTGCGATTAACGCCCATATAGGGCCGTTCAGGCCTTGAAATGTGACCTTGTTATAATCACCGAGCGGCGTTAAAAGGTTTATTCCGTCAACATTTGACGGGTCGGCGCCTATTGCGGTCAGTGCAAGAATAACGCGCGAATATTCGGTGTATTTTCGACTGCCCAAAACACCGTCGTGACTTTTTAAATAGTTTTTTAGGTTTTGATAATAGATATCGGAATATTCTTTTGATGATTCTCGGTTATAACGTGAAAGGCCGAAAACCGCCCATTCCCCGCCGATTGAAGATACGGTCGGGTCGGGAACCATAGTCCTGATATAATCCGAGGCTTCATTTAATATAATATCTGTATCCGCTGTGCAGAAACCGCTGACGGATACAGATACTGATATGAGAAATATTAAAATAAAAGAAATGCTTTTTTTGATTTTATTCATCTTAATCACCTTATTTTTTACTGCTCATAGTATAACATAACATTTATCCTCAGGCAATACCTAAAATGAATAAAATTTTACAAAAATCGAAAATCGGGATATATTTTATCCTTGATTATTCAGCGTCATCGGGCATCTCCCAGGTGTGGTAAACATTCTGGACATCATCGTTTTCTTCAAGCATATCGATAAGACGCTCCATCTTTTTCGCGTCTTCTTCGTTATCGATGGTGGTCGTGGTCTGAGGAATGTAGTTTATTTCCGCCTGAACAAAAGTATAGCCCTTCTTGTCGAGCGCGTCGCGTGTCGCGCTAAAAGCCTCAGGCGAGGTCATAATTTCATAACAATCATCCTCAACATTAAAGTCATCCGCGCCCGCGTCAAGAGCGTCCATCATAAGGGTGTCCTCATCGATTCCGTCAGCCTTTTCGATAACGATAAGACCCTTACGGTCGAACATAAAGCCGACACAGCCGGTCTGGCCGAGATTTCCGCCGTTTTTGTCAAAGTAATGACGAAGATCCCCGGCGGTTCTGTTTTTGTTATCGGTAAGGGTTTCGACAATAACCGCGATTCCGCAGGGACCGTAGCCCTCGTATACCATTTCAAAGTAATCGTTTGCATTACCCTCGCCGGAAGCCTTTTTAATGCTTCTCTGAATGTTATCATTCGGCATATTGTTTGCCTTTGCCTTTGCGATAACATCGCGAAGCTTTGAGTTTGAATCCGGGTCGGGACCGCCCTCCTTTACGGCAACCATAAGCTCACGGCCGATTTTTGTGAAAATCTTACCGCGTTTTGCATCGATTGCTCCTTTTTTTCTTTTAATTGTAGCCCATTTGGAATGTCCTGACATAAGTACCTCCTAAAAATTCTTTCATATTCTATCATATGTTTTATGAAAATTGTTGGTTGTAACAGGATTTAATCCTGTTACAACCTAACAAAGTTTTTCTTCAATTCATTAATACATTAATTCTTATTTATTATCTTGGCTTTTAACATCCGCGATTTCCTTAATGGAAGTCACAAGTCCCGCAAGGCTTTGAAGCTCTGACGGAATAATAATCTTTGTTGCCTTTCCGTCAGCCGCCTTAGCAAAGGCTTCAAGACCCTTTATCGCGATAACAGGGTCGGACGGAGCGGCATCATTGAGCATTTTAAGACCCTCGGCGGTTGCCTTTTGGACATCGAGAATTGCCTGAGCTTCACCCTCGGCTATGCGGATAGCTGCTTCTTTTTCGGCCTCTGCCTTGAGTATCTGTGACTGCTTTTCGGCCTCCGCCTGTAGAATTCGGGATTCCTTTTCGCCCTCAGCAACAAGAACCGCCGACTTCTTTTCGCCCTCGGCACGAAGAATTGCTTCACGGCGTTCGCGCTCTGCTTTCATCTGTTTTTCCATTGCTTCACGGATTCCGGCAGGGGGAATAATGTTTTTAAGCTCAACGCGGTTTATCTTGATACCCCAGGGGTCTGTCGCTTCATCGAGAATCGAACGCATTTTTGTGTTGATTATATCCCTCGATGTTAAGCTTTCGTCAAGCTCCATATCGCCTATGATGTTACGGAGAGTTGTCGCCGTGAGATTTTCGATTGCTGACATAGGAAGCTCAACGCCATAGGTATAGAGACGGGGGTCGGTAATCTGAAAGTATACGACCGTATCAATCTGCATCGTTACATTGTCTTTAGTGATAACGGGCTGAGGAGGAAAGTCCACAACCTGTTCCTTTAAGCTGACCTTTTTAACAACCTTTTCGATTACAGGAATCTTAAAGTGCAGACCTACGCTCCACGTGGCATGAAAGGCGCCGAGCCTTTCAACGATATATGCGTGCGCCTGAGGAACGATTTTAATGTTTGAAATTATTACAACGATTAATAATATTAAAACTCCGATTAATAATGGCATTTAATTATCCTCGCTTTCTTTAAGTTCAGCAGAATCGATTTCAGAAACGACCAGATGAGCGCCGGCAATATCCTCAACCTTAACTTTCGTTCCGGCTTTGATATTCTTTCCGCCGCGAACCTGAACAGACCAGGTTTGTCCACAGACTTTAACCTCGCCCTTTCCTAAAATAGGGTCGGTATCTTCAATTATTACACCGATTTTACCTATCAGCATATCGGCGTTTGTGGGTATTTTCTGTGTTTGCCTGAAGTGCTTGCATATCGGCGCTGTGCAAAGTAACAGAATAAGTGACACAACAAGAAAAACAACTGTCTGACCGGTGGTTTCTATTCCGATCCCCGCGGCGATTGCAGCGGCCACCGCGCCGAGCGCAAGCCAAACAGAAACCAAAGCGGTTGTACAAGCCTCGATAACTCCTAAAAGGAATGCCGCGGCGAGCCATATTACAACAGCCATAGCTTTCACCTCATATTAAATTCTAATTCGTTTATGCCGATAACAGTTTAGATTAATAAGAACGCTTATAACCGCCGCTTCGCTTACTGTCATTACTTCTCTTTAAGTCTTGAAACTTCTCGTCGCTGTCCTGCTTGAATTTTTGAAGCATATCGTCAAAACTCATATCGGAAGAACGCTTGCCGAATGCAAATTCTTCCGGCGGCTTGTGAAAATCATTTTCACGTCTTTTTGCGCCTTGCTTACGGCCGGAGTGTTTTTTGTCACGTTTTTCATGCTTTGACGGTGATTCTTCGGCCATGAGCTGTTTAATCGAAAGACTGATTTTACCGTTATTTGTGCCAATGACCTTTACTTTTACCTTTTGTCCTTCTTTAAGGTGGTCCTTGACATCACTTACATATTCAGTTGATACTTCTGAAATATGTACAAGTCCGGTCTTTCCGTCCGGAAGCTCGACAAAAGCGCCGAAAGCTGCGATTCCGATGACTTTACCTTCTAAAACTGTTCCTACTTCAACCTGCATATTAAAACTTTTTCCTTCCCGGAGGATTTCTCCTCATATGTATATATTATTTACTGTTATTATCTTCACTTTTATTTGAATCAACAAAGACTCTCTCGTTCGGCCGTACAAGCCCAAGCTGTTCTCTGGCGATACGCTCGATATACTCAGGGTTTTCAAGGTTATCAACCTGTTGTTTAAGATTGTCGGACTGTTGTTGAACCTCTTGAACACGTGATTCAAGAGCGTTAATTTCCTTGTTCTGTGAGCTTATGGTAAATTGCTGTGAAATAAGCGTCCAGACAAGGGATATTCCGATAATTCCAAACGCCGCCCATATTACAAGCTTTTTGACGTTTCTCTTATGAGTATACGTGGATGTAACCTTTGATGAAACCTTTGCGGCAGGACGCGCCTTGACGGCTCTTTCGTTATCCGGCTTGCCCAATGCTACGTCACCCTTTCGCCGACATACGGCTTTAATTATTATTCATAAAGAAAAGAATTTTATACAAAATATATAAAAAACCATCATATATGTATTATATACTATCGAAATAAATTTGTCAATGACCGTAAATATAAATAAATCAACATTTTATGACCGTCTTTTTATTCTAAATTTATGCGGTCTGTCAACAATACGGTGAAAGGATGCTTTAATCGTGACAAAAAGTGGCTTAAATATGCGCCTGAAAATAAAGCGTATGGGAAACATAACGCCCTTTATAAGATATAAGAACGCTTTTGAAACAACACGCCATATGTTGGTCAGAACGCTAACCGCTTTATCTTTTAAAACCGCTCTGTATACGGCAAAGGATACAGCCGTAGTTATTATGCTGTATATTCTGAGCCTTCCGTTATTTTTTAGGTATGCAAGCAAAATCAGCAGAAATCCGGATATAACAGCAAATACTATATCCTCGATATTTATGATTATGTCACTCGTTTTGACTATTCTGCGTTTGGCTTTCAGTATATCGTATAAAAAACCGAGAATCAGTCCAAGCGCAAAGGAACGTAAAAAGTAAGTCAGGTCGGGACCGAAGGTTATATTCATAAATTCACGTCACCTCGTTTTGTAGTGAAGTTATTTAAACAGTCTGCCGAAGAAGCCGCGGCTGTTTTCCTCGCGGATAGTGTCACTATACTGAATTTCGTCAACCTCGCCGTCAATTATAAGCTGACCGTCATCAACGTTAAGCCGGCTTATCCTAAAGTCGGCGCCTGTTATGGTCATTGTACCCATTTCGGTCAGGATGACAACCTTTTCTTCATCAAAACTTTCAACATCGTCAACCGCTGTTACCGTTATCTGCTTTCTGTTATCGATTTTAACCGAATGTGTTCTTGTGTTTTCGTCCATGGTTCTCTCCATTCCGCCGCAATGCGGCAATCATTTTCTCTGCGGACATTCTCCGCGCTTGTTTTATTTATATTCATAAGTTTATAGGTTAATGATAAAAGAGGAACATCTTTATCAAAATAAAAAAAGCCACTCAATCGAGCGGCTTCAGATTACTGACAAACCCACCATTTTCAGGTGGGTTTCAGACCGCCGCAGGCGGTCTTTTTTTTATAATACGTTAATAATAATCAAAGCCCCGAATGACATCGCTATGCCGACAATGCACTTCCAGTTTAAACGTTCGTGAAAGAGTACGGCTGACATTATTGTAGATAATATAAGCGAGCCACTCTGCGCAAGGGGATAGAGCTGTGCCGATGACAGGTGCTGTGCGGCAAGGGTCTTAAAGTATGAGTACAGAAACAGACAAACCGACATAATGAGTATATAAATAAAGATTGGCTTGATGTTCGGAACGGTCTTGCTCTCAGAGCGGCCGGCAAAGAAGAAGTAGCAGGCAATAAGTATTATGGCTGAGAACAAATATGTATATAGGTTAAATACAGCTATCGAAACGTTATCGGTCAGCTTTACGAAAAGCTTTTGCGAAAAATCCGAAAAGCCGTTTGATATTCCGCAGAGCAGAAGCAGGATAAATGAAGCGAGAGTCATCTTACTCTTAATTGAATTGTTGTAAGAACACATAATACATACCGCGACAAGCAGAACGGCTATACCGATAATGTGATTAAGCTCAATGGCTTCGCCGAAAAATATAGCACAGCCGATAAGAGGAATCAGTATTCCTAACATACAAAACACGTCAAGCATCATATAAGCACCGCGTTTAACCGATATGAGCCAGAAAACAACAAAGGCTGAATTTGCCGTTCCCGAAAGGAGGGTTATCAGAAAAACCGTACTGTTTATATGTAAGTCGCCTATTCCGCTTGTAAAAATAACCATACAAAGTCCGATAAGTGTACAGAAAACCATCCTTATCGAGTTTGCAAGCATAGCATCCTTATATTCGTTTACAAAACCGCTTGTCTTTTTGCCGCAATATCCCTTTGTTGCCCCTGCGACGAGAGCTGTAAGTAAAAATATATAACCCATTTAATTAAATTATGCTCCTTATCATTGTGTTTCAGGTTTGTTTAAGTTTTTTTATCAAGGAAAAACGTTAAAGCCTTTAGACCATTTATGTACGCCCAAACAGTCATAAGCCAGCTCGCGAAGCTTTGGGTAAATCTCCATTTGAAGAGTTCCGCAGTTTTTGACGTGCTGAGCGTATATTATTGTCACCTTATTATCTATATCGATTGATACAAGGCTTCCGTTATATCCGATACAGACAAAGCAATTTTTTTCTGTTGTTTCATTATATATAATGTTGTTTATAAGATTGAGCGTTCCCTCTTCGGAAAGCAGCCGAAAGCCGTGCTTTGACACGCCCTTGTTGCACAGAGTTTCAGCGAAACGCGCATAGTCGCCTACGCTTGTGATTATACAGCCTTCGTTTTTGGAAAGCAGAGCCTCAAAGCTTTTATCGGACTTAAGTCTCTCTCCGTCATCGGTTAAAAAGTATTGTGTACTGATTCGCTTCCGGTTGGAATCGTTTATGGAAAACGAGGTGTTTTTCATATGAAGCGGCTCAAAAATATACCTGTGCAGATACTCGTCAAGCGGAAGTCCAGTCAATGCTTCAACAATCCTGCTTAAATTTTTATGGTTGAACTTATGCTGTTCAAAATCAAGTGTTTCTGAATAGATTCTAAGCATCTGTTCAACGGTTGAGTCGTTTCCAAAGCCGGGAATGTACTTGTCAGCCCTGTCGCTTAAGGAGAGCTTGCCTTCTTCCGAAAGCCGGACAATAGCGGTACAGCAGATAAGCTTTGCCGCCGAATGCATAAAGTATAAATCCTTGAACGTTGTCTTTTTTGCGTCCGAGAAGCCATACTTGCGTCTGAAAACGTTGTTGTGGTTTTCATAGATACAACAGTCGCATCCGGGCAGCTCATAAACCTTATGAAAGGAATCAAGGTATTTTGAAAGAGGTATGAAATTCATATAAAGATCAGCTCCTTATCAATATTTTTTATTCTGAAGTGCTGTTTCGGTCATTTCGATAGCCTCAGATGATATACCCTCGCGGTGATATACGATATAATAATAGATTGAACTGATTATCGAAAGCTGTGATATTCTTGAGTTCAATCCCAATATCGTGTATTTTGTCTCGTTTGAGGCGGTAAACAGAGTGATGTCCGAAACCTTTGTGATAGGTGATTTACCCTTGTTTGTTATAGAGATTGCGGTTGCCCCGCGAAGCCGCGCGATTTTAAGCGCGTCAACTATATCCTTTGATGAGCCGGAATGTGATATGCCGATGGCAACATCCCTGTCGGTGAGATGCGAAGCGGTTATGGCCTGCATATGATTATCGGAGAATGCCGCGGCGCGCAGACCGGCGCGGAGAAGCTTATGCTCAAAGTCAAGTGCGACCGCTGCTGAATTTCCGAGACCGTATATTAAAATCTGCTGTGCAGTTAAAATCTTTTTCGCCGCTTGTTCAAGAGCGTCCTTATCTATCGCTTTTTTTGTCAGCTCAAGCGAACAATATATGTCGTTTGAAACCTTTTCAAAGATTTCAAAGCATGAATCCTCTGCGGTGATTCCGTCGGTCATATCGCTTGAACCTTCCTCTCGGGCGAGAGAAATCTTAAGTTCTTGATAACCGCCGAAGTCAAGCCGCTTTGCAAAGCGGACGATTGTTGCCTCTCCGCAGCCGCATTTTTCCGCCAGCTCTGTTATAGAAAGCGGAATGAGCCCCGTTGGATTTTCAATTATCCAATCGGCAATTTTTTTCTCGGCCTTTCCCATCTCGGGATAGAGCATTTTTATTTTTAATGCTGTCTTTTTCATAAATTACCTCAAAATGAAAATTATTTTTGAATATATTATACTATTTTATTTATAATTTGTCAAATACTAAAAAAATTTTTTAAAAAAATTAAATAAAGGGGTTGAAAATATTTTCACCATATGCTATAATATCAGTAAAATAAATAACCGATTTATGAAAATTATTTTCAGGAGGTGCTTAAATGTTAGACTATAAAATAAAAATCGGACTGATTCCGGATATCAGGAATTTGGGCGATTTTGCCACACGCAAGGGCATTTTTGAGCCTGCAAAGGGTGTGGAAAGAAAAAACATTGTTTTAGATTATATAAAAAATAATTTTCGGGATGAAAATACCGAGTATGTTGACCTTGAATGGCTCAACGATATGGGTATCTTCTATGACAATGCCGACTGTGATAAGGTCTGTTCCTATTTAAAAGAAGAAAAAGTTGACGCGATTTTTATTATTAACTGTAACTTCGGAAACGAAGAGGCGTGCGGAAGGCTTGCGAAAGCGATGGGGGTTCCCGTTCTTTTGTGGGGGCCGCAGGATACTGTTTTTGAAGCGGACGGTACGCGTTATACCGATTCACAGTGCGGACTGTTCGCGATAAGCAAGCAGCTTCGCAGGTATCACATTCCGTTTTCTTACATAGAAAATTGTCCGGTGGACAGCAATATTTTCAAAGAGGGCTTTGAAAAGTTCCTTTCAGTTGTCACAATGGTTAAGAATTTTAAAAATCTTAATGTCACTCAGGTCGGAACGAGACTTACCCCGTTTAAAAGCGTTATGTATAACGAACTTGAGCTCGTTGAAAAGTTCGGAATTAATATGAATAACTATAATATCGCTCAGTTTGAGGAAAAGTTCGGAAAGGTCTTAATAGGTAAGGCAAGCGAACTTTCAAAGGATATTGAAGAAATTAAGTCAAAGTATGATGTTTCGGGAATGTCCGACGATGATATAAGGAAGCTCGCCGCATTTGTTTATGCTTATATTGATGTGTTTGAAGAAACGGGTGCGGATGTTCTTGCATCAGAGTGCTGGACGGCTATGCCTCTTGCCCTCGGCTCAAACCCATGTCTCGCTATGAGTATTCTCTATGATATGGGATATATTGTTGCGTGCGAATCGGATGTTCACGGTGCAATCACCTGTGCGCTTTTGAGATGTGCTTCAAGGGGAAAGGCGGCTCCGCTGTTCGGCGAGTTCACGACAAGACACCCCGAGAACAAGAACGCCGAGCTTTTGTGGCATTGCGGCCCGTTCCCGTATTCGATAAAGGCTGAGAATGAGAAGGCAAGGCTGTTTAACACAAAACCGTCGTTTAAGGCGAAAGACGGAAGGTATACAATCGCGCGTTTCCAGGGCGATGAGGGTAAGTATACTCTTCTCGGCGGCGAGTTTAAGACAACCGACGGCCCGCATACATTCGGCACGTACCTTTGGGCGGAATTTAAGGATTTACCGGGCATAGAGAAAAAACTGATAAACGGCCCGTACATTCACCATATGACAGAGGCATACGGAAACTATGCCGAGATACTTGAAGAATTTTGTAAGTATATTCCGGGGCTTGACTATGACCCGATAGAAGAGTAATCAGAAAATAACGGAAAATAACAGATAAATAAGGAGGAAAAATTATGCAGTTAAACAGTTTTATGATGGATATGATTTTATCTGAATTTGAGGACGCTGTCGGAAGAGAGAATTGTTCGACGCGTGAGATTGACAAGCTTACTCACGGAGTCGATTATTTCTGGCTTTCGAGAATGTGGGCGGACAGGGGCGAGAGAATGCCCGAGGCTGATATAATCGTTTCGCCGAAGGATGCAAAGGAAACCTCGGCGGTGCTTAAGATAGCGAATTATTATAAGCTTCCCGTTACCACATGGGGCGGCGGCGGCGGAACGCAGGGCGGCGCGCTTCCCGTTGCCGGAGGTATCCTTCTCGATACCAAGCGTATGAATAAGATTTATGACGTTAACACCGACAGTATGTACATAGAATGCGGAACGGGTTCTATTTATAAGCACATCGAATGGGCGGCGAATGAGAAGGGATATGCGACAATGCACTATCCGAGTTCGCTTACCTGCTCAACGGTCGGCGGATTTCTTGCGCACAGAGGTATCGGCGTTTCTTCAACCAAGTACGGAAAGATTGACGATATGGTACTCGGTATGGAGGTGGTTCTTCCGAACGGTGATATAATCAACACATCTCCTGCGCCGAAGCACGCGGCGGGTCCCGACCTCAATCAGATATTCATTGGCTCTGAGGGTACTCTCGGTGTTATGACAAAGGCTCAGATGAGAATATATGACCAGCCCGAATCACGTCAGTTCAGAGGATTTTTGTTCCATAATATGACCGACGCTTTTAAAGCGGGCAAGGAGCTTCTTCAGAAGTTTAAACCATCGGTTATGCGTCTTTATGATGAAGCCGAAACCTCAACTCTAATCAAGAAAATTGTCGGCGTTGAGAAAAAGGGCGCGTTTATGAACATCGCGATTGAAGGCGTTAAGGAAATAGTAGATGTTGAACACAAGATTATGATGGAGACCTTTGCTAAGTACGGAGCGGAGGATTTAGGCTCTGAATACGGCGAAAAGTGGTGGAAGGAGAAGATAACTTTCTTCTATCCGGGAAATATGATGGATCTTCCTCAGCTTTTCGGAACAATGGATACAATCGCACCTTATGATAAGATTGAAAAAATTTATTGGGAAATGAAGAAGGCCGTTGAAACCAACTTCCCGATGGCGCGGTTTATAGCACATTTCTCGCACTGGTATGAGTGGGGTTGTATGATTTATGACAGATTTATAATCGATGATGTTCCCGAAGATCCGCATGAGGCGCTCAGACTTCATAACGCTATCTGGAGCTGCGGCGTAAGAACCGCTCTTGCTAACGGCGGCGTTGTAAACGATCATCACGGTGTCGGAATCAAGCTTGGCCGGCTTATGAAGGAACAGTACGGACCCGCTATGCAGGTGTTTGAAGGACTGAAGAAATCACTTGACCCGAACGGAATTATGAATCCGTTTAAACTTGGACTGTAAGGAGGTACTTAAATATGCTTATTTCACAAAAAAGTAAAGAAATTATCGATAGCTGTCGTTTCTGTTGGATGTGCAGACATATCTGTCCGATAGGAAACGTGACAGGCCAGGAGAGAAATACCGCCCGTGCGAGAATGCTTGCTCTTTCACTCGTTGAGAGAGATGCAGAGCCGCTCGAGGGTGTTGCCGATAACGTCTATGAATGTGCTCTTTGCGGCGCCTGCACAAAAGAGTGTGTGACCGGCTGGGATCCGGTTAAGGTGGTAAAGGAAGTCAGAAGCGAATTGATTATGAAGGGTAAGACCCCTCCTTACATAATGAAGCTGATTGAGAATCTTCAAAATACAGGAAACGTCTATGGCATAGCCGAGGTTGATTCAGAGCTTAAAGCGGAAATCGACTCGCTTCCCGAGACGGCCGATACACTTTTGTTCCTGGGCAGAGATGCGATATATAAAAGCCCGAAGTCGGCGATAGAAGCAATCAGGCTTTTGAAAAAGGCGGGGGTAAGCTTCACGGTTTTGAAGAACGAGCCTGACAGCGGATATGCGATTGAAACCCTGATCGGAAAGACGGCAGAATCAAAGGGAGTTATGGAAAACTGTGCAAAGGTGCTTAACTTTAAGACCGTTGTATGCTATGACCCTGCGGATGCTAAGGTATTCCTTCGCGAATATAAAGAGTGGGGTATCGATTTAAGCGCAAACGTTGTTACCTTCACTTCATACATGGCTGAGCTGATTAAGAACGGAACACTCAAGGTTAAAAAGTCAAATAAGGCGTACACGATTCAGGATTCGGCATTGCTTTCGAGAGATCTTGACGAGGTTGAACCGATAAGAGATATTATAAAGGCGTGCGGAGAGAACCGCGAAATGCTTATATTCGGAAAGGATACTATGCTTGCCGGAAACCTTATTATGAATGAGTATATGCCCGATGTTATGAAAGAAGTGGCACAGTCACGCTGGATTAACGCAAGAAATATGGGTGCGGAGACCGTTGTAACCGAGTGTCCGGCCGAATATGAGATGATGCTTTCGGTTAAGCCTGACGGTATTGACTTAAAGACGGTAGAGGAGGTTATCTCAGAATGCTTATAAACTTAAAACAGATTCTTGACATGGCGGAGGAAGGCGGATATGCCATCCCTGCATTCAATGTGTATAATATGGAGACGGTTATGGGAATCATCAGAGCGGCGGAGGAAGCAAAATCGCCTGTGATTATCCAGAGTTATTCAAGACTTTTTACTAACGAAGAGGGATACTTTGTATCTCCGATTGTTTTGGCTGCCGCTAAGAGGGCGAGCGTTCCTGTTTGCTTCCACCTTGACCACGGCGCCGGCAAGACAGAGGTTATAAGAGCGCTCAGATACGGCGCGAGCGGAATTATGATTGATAACTCTAATCTTCCGTTTGAAGAGAATAAGAAGGCGACAAAAGAGGTTGTTGAGATGTGCGATGCTGTGGGAATTCCCGTTGAGGGCGAGCTTGGTCATATCGGAAGCGTAAACGACGCCGAGATGCAGGAGTTCACAAAGGTCGATGAGGCGGTTGAGTTTGTTGATAAGACGGGAGTATGTGCTCTTGCTATTTTGGTTGGAACAGCTCACGGAAGATATAAAAAAGCGCCGAAGCTGGATATTCAGAGAATTTCGGATATACATAAGGCAACAGACGTTCACCTCGTTCTTCACGGCGGAAGCGGTGTTCCCGATGACCAGTTAAAGGCGGCGGTTGATGCCGGAATCAGAAAGATTAACTTTGGTACGGATGTTTGTTATTCGTTCCTCGATAAGGTTTTTGAAACATCGAGAGACTTAGTGGCGATAGATTTGTTTATGAAGGATGCAATCGAAAGCGTAAAGAAATTTGCACTTACTAAGATTGACCTTTTGGGAGCAAGGAACAGAGTATGATTATAGGAATCGGAGCAAATGTGTATGACACGCTGATAACTCTCTCGGATATGCCGAGAGAGGATACAAAAATGCGTGCCGATGCGGTTAAGATAAGCGGCGGAGGACCGTGCGCAACGGGCCTTTGCGCCGCGGCGAGGCTCGGCGCAAAAGCCGCGTTTATCGGGAATTTAAGCAGGGACGCGATGGGTCAGTTTTTGGTCGATGATATGAAACGCTACGGCGTTGACACAAGCCTTATAAATCTTTTGGAAGGAGCGGCGTTTACTTCTTTTATATGGCTGAACAAAAAGACGGCGTCGAGAACCTGTGTTTTTGATAAGGGAATGCTTCCGCCGCTTGTGCTTTCGGATGAACAAAGGTCGGCCGTCGCGGCATCTGATATATTGATGGTTGACGGAAACGACCTTGACGCCGCTGTTGACGCCGCGAAAGCTGCGGCTGAGAACGGGACAAAGGTCTTGTATGATGCCGGCGGATTGTATGACGGAGTCGAAAGGCTTCTTGTTTATGCCGATATTCTGATTCCGTCGGCGGAATTTGCCTTAGGGCACACAAATGCCGAAAACATTGAGGACGCGGCAAGGCTTCTGTATGAGAAGTATTCGCCCGAGGTAGTCATCATCACCGACGGAAAGCAAGGCGGCGTTATGTATGACGGAACCGAGGTGTGGCATTACCCTGCCTTCCCGGTTGACGCTGTGGACTCAAACGGTTCGGGCGACGTTTTTCACGGGGCGTTTGCATTTGCGGCGGAGATGGGTTATAATTATAAAAAATGCTGTATTTTTTCAAGCGCGGTATCGGCGCTTAAATGTACAGGTGTGGGCGCGCGTGAGAGCGTACCCGGGTTTGATGAGGTTAAAAATTTCTTGAAGGAGCGTGGATATAATGAACTATAAGAGAAACTGGAATAAAAAGTTCGGCAAGTCTGAAATTTATAAAAGAGAAAACAGCGCTTGTCAAAAGGTGGAAATTGATATGCTTCGTCTTGCGGACGGTGATGTAAAATCATACCGCGAGAAGGATAAGGAGTATGCGCTGGTTATTCTCGGCGGTAAGTGTGATGTATACGGCGAGAACTTTAAGTTTGAAAACGTCGGAAGGCGTAAAGACGTGTTTGGCGGGGCGGCAACCTGTATTTATGTACCGGCGAACACTCCGTATTCAATCAAGGCAAGGGGCGAGGTTCAAATTTGCGTATCAAAGTCGCCCTGCTGTGAAACATTTGAACCGGCTATAATTAACCCTGAGGACGTTATTATCAAGAATCTGGGTAAGCCGGGATGGGAAAGAGAGGCCCACTTTATTCTTGATGAGAGAGTAAAATCAAAAATGCTTTATATAGGCGAGGCATTTGTTAAGGGCGGCCAGTGGGCAAGCTATCCTCCGCACAAGCATGATGATGACAATATGCCGACCGAGGCCGAGACTGAAGAAATCTATTACTATGAATTCAAAAAGCCGCAAGGTTTCGGAATTCAGCGTGTATATACAATGGAGGGTGACATCGACGAAACCTATACCGTTAAAAACGGTGATTTTGTTGAAATTCCGAGAGGTTATCACCCATTCCATACCGCGCCGGGATATGACAACTATTATCTGTGGATTATGGCGGGTGAGGACAGAGGTTTTTATATGACAACAGATGAGGAACACGCTCACCTTAACAAATAACATTCGAGGTATGAAAAATGAAGTATTTATTGGGTATTGATTTCGGCGGCGGCGCTTCAAAGGCGACCTTGCTTAATTCTGACGGAAAAATCTGTGCGACAAGTACTTGTGAATATCCGACGAGTTACCCCAAACCGGGGTATGCGGAGCAGAATCCGAGAGATTGGGTCGATGCAACGGTCAAAAACATAAGCGGCGTTCTTAAAAAGAGCGGCGTTTCAGCGGAGAATATCTGCGCTGTTTCGCTTGACGCGGCGACTCATACCGCTGTTATAATGGATGAGAATTTTAATGTTATCCGCCCTGCAATTTATTGGACGGACACGAGAAGTATGGCCGAGGTCAAATATCTTAAAGAAAATTTTTCGGACATAATCGACATACAGGTATTGCACAAGCCCGATACTATATGGTCTCTTCCCGAACTGATGTGGATTAAAAATAACGAGCCGCAGAACTGGAAAAAAACAAAGAGGATTATGTTTGCTAAGGACTATGTCAGACATTGTCTTACCGGCGACTATGTGACCGATTACATCGAGGCCGAAGGCTCAATGATGTTTGATATAAACAAGATGGAGTGGAGCGAAGAGCTCTGCGGAATTCTTGATATAGACACACGGATGATGCCAAAGCTTGTAAAGCCGGCCGATATAGTCGGAAGGGTTACGTCCGAGGCGGCGAAGCTGAGCGGCCTTGCCGAAGGAACGCCTGTGCTTTGCGGAACGACCGATACGGTTATGGAGGTGTTTGCCGCAGGAGCGGTAAGCAAGGGTCAGATGACGCTTAAGCTTGCAACCGCAGGCAGAATATGCGTCATTACTGACAGGCCATATCCTGACACCAATCTGATAAATTATTCGCATATAACAGACGGTCTTTTCTATCCGGGAACGGCAACAAAGTCCTGTGCGGCGTCGTACCGATGGTTTAGGGATACATTCGGCGGCGATTACCGAGAGCTTGATATGATGGCAGAGAGAATTCCGATAGGCGCTGACGGACTTATATTCCATCCGTATCTCAACGGTGAGCTTACTCCGTATGCAAATCCGAATTTGTGCGCTGACTTTGTCGGCGTTCGCGCGTCTCATACAAAGGCGCATTTTACACGGGCGGTGTTAGAGGGCGTGGCTATGTCTATGCTTGATTGTATGCGGACGCTTGAAAATATAAATATTCCGCATAACGACAGCGCGGTAATAATCGGCGGCGGCGGCAAGAGTCCGCTTTGGCGGCAGATGATTTCGGACGCGCTGAACTTGAGACTTGTTGAGATGAAATATGCCGATTCCTCGTTCGGCTCGGCAATGCTTGCCGGTGTTTCTGCCGGGGTTTTTGAAAGCTGTCGGAAGGCGGTTGAAATCTGTAACGAGATAGTGTCTCAGGCAATTCCGAACCTTGAAAATACCGAGAAATATCACGTTGTTTTCAATAAGTATAAGGCTGTTCAAAGGGCCTTAGAGGATATATATAACGGAGAATATTAGGATATAAGGCTGATTAAAATTATCCGCAGGGATGTGAACGATTTTATATCAGCCTTAGTCTTTTTAGAGAGGAGTTGTTCCTATGAAAACAGTTGTTTGCGTCAAGGTGTGTGGCGGAGAGATAAATCCGTTTGACGAATCTGCTTTGGAATGTGCGCTTACCCTGTCAAGTGATGTAACGGTTTTATCAATGGGTCCCGAATCCGCTGCGGAGGCTTTAAAGCCGCTGACACGGCTTGGGGTCAGAGTGATACTCTTATCCGATAAGATTTTTGCGGGTTCCGACACCCTTGCGACCGCCTATATACTTGAGAGGGCGATAAAAAAGCTTGATGCCGATATGATTCTTTGCGGAAGGCAGAGTGTTGACGGCGACACCGCTCAGGTCGGGCCGATGCTTTCACAAAACTTAGGTATTTCTCTGATAGCCGGCACAATTAAAATTAAGACGGATAAAACGGATAAGACGAATGAAAGAAAAATGATTGCCGAGACCCGTATGGGAGAGGTGCGTATTGATACGCCCGCTCTTGTGACGGTCGAGAGAGGATATTTTCTCCGCTTTCCGAGTATTTTTTCGAGAGAGGGAGAGGTTGAACATTGGGATAACTCAGATATAAATTGTGACCCGAATCGCTGTGGCCTTGACGGTTCTCCGACAAGGGTCTTAAAGACCTTTGAAAACGAGCGTGGAAGGCGAAGCTGTAAGTTTATTTCGTTTGATGAATTTCTGCCTTTGATTGAAGACTTAAAGAGCCGCCGCGATGACGATAGAAGAGAAAAGCAACGGTACAGCGGAGAGAGGCTTAAAAATGTTTGGGCGGTGGGGGAAAAAGCGGCTGAAATCGCGCGCCCCATGGCGGAAAAACTGACCGTAACGGATGAGCTTGACCCGAGAGAGATTGCCGCTATGGCTGAAAAAGATATGCCTGATGCAATTTTGTGGAATTCGGATTTTTGGGGAAGAAATAACGCCCCTATTGCCGCGGCAATATTGAAAACGGGACTTTGTGCCGATTGCACAAGCATTGAAACGGACGGCGAAATATTATATATGTACCGCCCGGCGCGGAGCGGAAATATCACAGCTAAAATAAAATGTGTCACAAAGCCGCAGATGGCAACGGTCAGAACAGAATCGACGAGCGCGGATATTATCGTTTCGGGCGGCCGCGGTGTTTCGGATAAAATAGATAAGCTTTATTCTCTTGCGGATAAAATAGGCGCGGAGGTCTGTTCCTCACGCGGGCTTGTCGATATGGGAAAAATGCAGTATGAGAGACAGGTGGGGCTGACCGGAAGACAGGTTGCACCGAAGATTTATATTGCTGTCGGGATAAGCGGCGCCGTTCATCATACCTGTGCGATAGAGGACAGCGGAACGATAATCGCAATCAATCCCGATAAAGACGCGCGTATTTTCGATTACGCCGACTATGGAATAGTCGCTGAATTTTAAAATAAAACAAAATAGATTATATTAATTTTTCACATATTGCGACGGCGGCATAGAATATCTTCGGCGAAAGAGGGTGCTGAAATATTTTTCGTTTGTGAAGCCGGTCAGTTTCGCTATTTCGGAAATTTTTAGATTTTGTGAGCATAACAGAGATATGGCATATTCAATTCGTTTATCGATGATATACTGTTTCGGGGACTTTCCGAATGCGGCGTGAAATTTTTTTCTGAAGGTGACCTCGCTCATATATACTGACCTTGCGAGGTCAGCAACGCTCAGGCTCGGCTCGCAAAAATTTGAGTCTATATATTTTTTTATGTCATTCATACCCTCGTCCTGAGGATTTATTGTGTCACTTACGGCTTCAATATACAGAAGGCGCATTATCTCATAAAAAATCTTTAATTGTTCATACCTATAGCCGCACGATTTCTTTCTTGAAATTTCAAGGATGTCGATAAACAGGCGGCTTAGTTCGCCGGCATTTTTCGGCTTGAGGAATTCAAGCTCATCAAAGCTTTGATTATACAGTATAAAATTTATTGATATTAAATGTTCGTTTTTCGATACTCTTTTGTATGGACGGTGTGACGGGAAGAACCCGATTGTGTTTTCCGATATATGCCGGCTTGTGCCGCCGGTGATTATCTCGGTGTCGGAGGAGAGACGAAGAGAGAGCGAGTTAAAGCGGCGGCTTCCGACATTGTGGGTGTTCTCATGATAGAATTCAAGAACGTCAACTATTTCAACAGATAGATTATCACAGGTAAAAAACATTTTCTCATCCTCCGGTTCCTTGATAAATATATGATAACATATAACTTACGAAAAGTAAACCTATTTTGAACGAATTGTAGGTTGATTTATTAAAAACAGACTGATAAAATTAAATAAAAAACCTTGAAGGGGGTATTTATAGTGCAAGAAAACGTAGTGTATAAGGCAATAAAAGACGGTGAGAGTGTTTTTAATCAGCGTGCCGATAAGGATATAGAAAGAAATCGAAAAGGTAACTTTGAGTTACTTCTGTTTGACAAAGAGGGAAATAAAATAGAGAATGCCAATGTTGAAGTTAAGCTAAAGAATATTGACTTTAACTTTGGGGCAAATATTTTTATGCTCGGTCAATATGACGACGAAGAAAGAAACAGACTTTTTGAGGAAAAATTCTGCAAGCTTTTTAATAGTGCGGCTGTACCGCTTTATTGGGAGGGAACAGAACCGGAAAAAGGACTTCTCAGATATGACGCCGACACAAAAACAGAGGTCTACAGACGGCCGCCCGCCGATAAAGTAATGGAATTTTGCTTAAAGCATAACATCAGAATGAAGGGACATCCGCTTTTCTGGCATGAGTTTATTCCGAGATGGCTTCCCGATGACTTTTCTGAATTAAAGCCGTATATAGAAAAAAGGTTTAAAGAAATTTCAGAGAGGTACAAGGACGTTTTTGAACGCTTTGACGTTGTGAACGAGCCGTCGCGTATTTATGATGTGTATATGAGAGACAGAAGAAATCCCAACGCAAAGTATATTGTTCCCGAAGATGACTATTGCCTTTGGATTTTTGATTTGGCAAACAGATATTTCCCGAACAATACGCTCATTCTGAACGACACAGTTCAGGCATCCTTTACCGAATTCTGCGGTAAGTACAGCGGATATTATTTGAATATCAAGGATTTGTTAAACCGTGGCGCAAGAATCGATGAAATCGGTATGCAGTGTCACTTAGGCGATAACGGCCCTCAAAAGGTCTATAACTCAGAAATGCTCTATGACGTCCTCGATACATATGCGACGCTCGGAAAACCGATAAATGTTTCCGAGGTAAGTATTCCGTCAAAATTCGGGGGCGAGGTTGACGAGGAGCTTCAGGCTCTTGCGGCTGAGCGGCTTTATAAGGTGTGCTTCTCGCACCCGTCCGTTACGGGAATCACATGGTGGAATATGCCCGATGACGGAGTTCTAACTACTAAGAGGGTTGCGTTTGACGAGAATCTTCCTTCAACAGGTCTGATTGACGGTGATTATAACGAAAAGGCCGCATATAAGACTTTAAATAAGCTTATTAACACAGAGTGGACAACCGAACTTACCGTTCCCGCGGTTGATGGACTTGCCGCGTTCAGGGGCTTCTTCGGCGAGTATGACATCACGATTCGCTTTGGAGATAAAAAAGTTAAGGAGACCGTTAAACTAAAAAAAGGAGCAACACAGTTTAAAAAACTTTTTATATAATAATAGCTGAAAACATATCCGTATAGCTTGACTTGACAGTTGTTTTGTGATAAAATTCAATACAATAATAAGCTTCGGGAGGTGCGGAATATGCGAACATTAATTAAAAACGGAAAGGTTATAAATGTGTTCACGGACGAAATTGAGGAAGCAAATGTGCTGATAGAAGACAATCGCATTATCGGTGTAGGTAATTTTTATACTGATTCTGACGCCGACCGTGCTGATGATGTGTCGGGAAGGTACATATGCCCCGGCTTTATCGACGGTCATATTCACATCGAAAGCACAATGCTTACCCCCGCTGAATTCGCGCGTGTCTGCCTCCCTCACGGAACAACGGCTGTTGTTGCCGACCCTCATGAAATCGCGAACGTCTGCGGAACGGACGGAATCGACTATATGCTCTCGGCGAGTGAGGGACTTCCGCTGAGCGTTTATATTATGCTCCCCTCCTGTGTTCCGGCAACGAATTTTGATGAGTCGGGAGCCATACTCTCGGCCGAGGACTTGTATCCGTATTATTCAAATCCGAGGGTGCTCGGGCTTGCTGAAGTAATGAACTATCCGGGGGTAATCGGCGGAGATAAAGCCGTTCATAAAAAGCTTCGGGACGCGGTCTTACTTAACAAGAATATTGACGGTCACGCCCCTATGCTCACGGGGAGAGATTTAAACACATACATATCCGCGGGAATCAAGACCGACCATGAGTGTTCTGAATTTAATGAGGCGGCGGAGCGAATCCGCCGCGGGCAATGGCTGATGATTCGCCGCGGAACGGCGGCGAGAAATCTTGAGGGATTGATTGACCTGTTCGATGAGCCGTATAATCGCCGCTGTCTTTTGGTCACCGATGACAAACACCCTGCTGATTTAATTAATGACGGACATATAGACGCGATTATACGCCGTGCGGTCAGACTCGGAAAGTCTCCGATTGTCGGAATACGAATGGCGACCATTCAAGCGGCGGAATGTTTCGGACTTAAGAACATCGGGGCGGTTGCGCCGGGGTATAAGGCGGATTTAGCCGTTTTTAGCAGTCTTGACGATGTGAGAGTCGAAACGGTATATTGCGGCGGAATAAAAACCGCCGAGAACGGAAAGCTTTTGATTGAGCCGAGTATAAAAATCGATTCAAGGCTTGACGCCGCAGTCAGAAATACTTTTAATGTGAAAAAGTTATCCGCCGCGGATTTTAATGCTCCGTGCGGAAAATGCCGCGTTATAAAGACGATTAAGGGTGAACTTCTGACCGAAGAAGAGATAACCGAAATCCGTGGAATAAGCGTAGACAGAGATATACTTAAAATTGCGGTAATAGAAAGGCATAATGGTACCGGGCATATCGGCGTGGGATATATCTCGGGAATAGGATTAAAAAGAGGTGCTATCGCCTCATCGGTTTCGCACGATTCGCACAACATTATAGTTATAGGAACCAACGAAGCAGATATGGCGTATGCGGCAAACCACATAATCGACATGGAGGGCGGCTGTACCGCGGTTGCGGACGGAAAGCCCATTGCGGATGTTCCGCTGCCCATTGCGGGGCTTATGTCCGATAATTCCGCCGAGGAGGCGGCAAGGCTTGACGAAGCACTAAGAGCGGCAATGAAAGAACTGGGCATACCCGAGAATTCAGCCCCGCTTATGACAATGGCGTTTGTGAGCCTTGCGGTGATACCGTCGCTTAAAATCACAACGCTCGGTTATGTTGACGTGAACAAGCAGGAGCGGGTGTCAGTTGATGTCGCCGAGAGTGACCCGAACCCCACGGTCGGTGAGGGCGTTTAACAGCTGACCTTCTGTGAGGGTGCTGACTATGCGCATATCGTCATCGGTCACGTGAATTATGTGATAATTGTCATATGAAAGCCGGCGCAGGATTTGCCTTGCCGGTGTTGAGCGGCGGGCGGTAAGCACAACCGAGCGGCACATACGGTTCGGCGTTAACTTTGTTTTATAATCAAGTATCTCATGCAGGGTTCTGTGTGAGATATTTTTTTGTTCCTGACACAGGCTTCCGAGAAGGAATGCTCCGATTAGGATGAGCGAAAAATTAAATTGTGAAGTAAGAAGACTGTATATTGCCGCGGCGAGAATCAGCGCAACAGGAAGGCGGCTGAACCGAACGGTTATATTATATGCGCGAAGCGAGCCCACGGCAAGGGTCAGAGCGGCGCGAAAAATTCTTCCGCCGTCGAGGGGGAGAGCGGGGACAAGATTGATTATCGCCATGGCGATATTACAGTTTATAAAGTACGCCGTGTATTCGCTTGAAGCCGGAAGATAGTGAGCGATTGCCGCCGCGGCCAAGTTTGAAAGCGGCCCGGCAAGCGCAATGGCTATTTCTGAGACAGGATTTTGGATTACCTCGGACTTCAGGCGACAGCACACGCCGAAGGGTTGGATTTCAATATAAGAAATCCCGACATTCAGCCTGCGCGCCGTTAAAACGTGCGCAAATTCGTGAAGAATAGCACACAGATACGAAAGTCCGAAAGGAATCGCATACCGACCGAGTATACTTGCGGCGAGAAACGGGAAAAATAATATATTGATATATAAATGTTTAGTTAGCTTAAGTTTAAAATTTTTCATTGAAAACTTACACCGCCGTTTTCGGAAGCGTCGGGCAGCGGCGGAACACCGGAGGGATTTGCGTCGTTCCGCGGAGATTCGGATTGGCTGTCTGACGGAAGAATGTTTTTAATAAAACCCATTGCCTCGCGGGCGGATTCCTGCCAGCGTGAATCATAGCGAAGCGCGCGGCCCAATGCCTCGGCGTACCCCCGAAGCCTTAGATTTTGACTGCCCCGCATACCTAAGATTACGGCGGCACAGATTATGACCGCAAGAACCTGACGTATAACGGTCGAAAATATACCGCCGCCTTCTTCGGAAGACAGACGATTATTTTTGTGTTGGCGAGCAGACATCTTATCACCTCATTTGACTTGTTAATAAATTTTATTAAACTTTGTCCGCTTTTATGCTTGAAACTTTTGGCAATGTGGTGTATTATATTATATATAGAAAACGCTTTATGGCGAAATGCCTGAAAATTCATTTTGCCGCACCGGCGGCAGAATATAAAAATAGGAGAAATGTATGTACAAGAAGAAATTTGAAGCTTGTCTTAAACGCGTTCAGAAGCCGGCGCGGTATATAGGCAACGAGTTTAACAGTATTCATAAGGAAATGACCTCGGATATGATGTCGTTTGCGTTTTGTTTCCCGGATGTTTATGAGGTGGGAATGTCACATCTCGGCATAAAGATTTTGTATCATATGATGAACGAGTGGGAGGATACTGTCTGTGAGCGTGTTTTTGCCCCGTGGGATGATATGGAACAGGAAATGAAGAAGGAGGGGATTCCACTCCTGTCGCTTGAAAGCTATACGCCGGTGAGAGAATTTGATATGGTCGGCTTTACGCTTCAGTATGAGATGAGCTATTCTAACATTGTGAATATGCTGAAACTGGCCGGAATCCCGCTGAGGACGCGTGAGCGGAAAATCGGTGACCCGTTTGTGTGCTGCGGAGGGCCTTGTGCCTATCATGCCGAACCTCTTTCCGACTTGGTTGACTTTTTTATTCTCGGTGAGGGCGAGGATATTATGCGTGAGATAATGCAGGCATACAAAGAGTGGCGCGGAAGCGGCCGAACACGTGAAGAATACCTTGAAACAATAGCGAAAATAGAGGGAATTTACGTTCCGTCATTTTATGATGTCGAATATAATGACGATAATACAATAAAGTCGTTTGAACCGAACCGAGACTGTGCCCCAAAGAAGGTGAAAAAGAGAATTATACTCAATTTTGATGACACATATATCCCGGAAAAGCTGATAGTTCCGTTTATGGAGGTGGTTCATGACAGGATAATGCTTGAACTCTTCCGCGGTTGTATAAGAGGTTGCCGTTTCTGTCAGGCCGGGTATATTTATCGGCCGGTCAGAGAGCGTTCGGTTAAGCGCCTTGTCGGTGCAGCAAGAAACGCGATTGACGCAACGGGATACGAGGAGATGACGCTGTCCTCGCTCAGCACGAGCGACTATACCTGTCTGTTTGAATTAATAGACGAGCTTTTAAAGATAACTGTCGATAAGCGAATAAATCTGTCGCTCCCGTCGCTTAGAGTTGACAACTTCTCTATGGAGCTTATGGAAAAGGTTCAAAAGGTCAAGAAGAGCGGTCTTACCTTTGCGCCCGAGGCCGGGACGCAAAGGCTTCGCGACGTTATAAACAAAAACGTCCGCGAGGAAGAGCTTATCAGAACCACAAGCATCGCATTCGAGGGCGGATACAACAGGGTTAAGCTTTATTTTATGATGGGGCTGCCCACCGAGACGGATGATGATGTGCTGGGAATCGGTGACCTTGCTGACAAGGTAATAGACGCTTTTTATCAGGTTCCGCCCGAAAAGAGAAAGGGAAGGTCGGTAACCGTGACGGTTAGTACGTCGCTGTTTGTGCCGAAACCTTTTACGCCGTTTCAATGGGAGCCGCAGAACAGAATTTCTGAACTTGAGCGGAAGGCGTCGATGCTGAGTAAGAGCATAACCAACCGAAAGATAATTTATAACTGGCATTCAAGTCAGGTCAGCTTTTTAGAGGCGGTCTTTGCGAAAGGCGACAGACGTCTCGGCGAGGTTCTTATATCGGCGGTCGAGTTTGGCTGTAAGTTCGACGGCTGGACGGACTTCTTTGACTATGAAAAGTGGATGAAAGCGTTTGAAATTAACGGAATCGACCCCGAATTTTACGCATACCGAAGAATAGGCTATGATGAAATACTGCCGTGGGATTACGCTGATATTGGTGTAAACAAGAGCTTTTTCATAGCGGAACACAAGCGTGCATACGAGGAAAAAACAACTCCGTCCTGCCGTGAGAAATGTGCGGGCTGCGGAGCGGCACAGTTCGGAGGGGGTGTTTGCTTTGAGTAAGAGACGGCTTAAATTTTCAAAACTGAATATGGCAAAGTTCATCTCGCACCTTGACCTTATGAGGTGCTTTCAGCGTGCAATAATGCGAAGCGGACTTCCGGTTGAATATTCTCAGGGGTTTAACCCGCATCAAAGAATGACGTTTGCACTTCCGCTTCCCGTCGGGGTGACCGGCGAGGGGGAGTTCGCGGATATATCATTCGAGGACGGAAAGGTGACCGATGAGGAAATAAAAGAGAGACTTAACAAAAATCTTCCGCCGGATATACAAGTTTTAAGCGTGGGCGATCTGATTTTTAAGGCGGCGGACATTGTATGCGCCGAGTATACGATGAAACTGTATTCAGATAAAAAAATCGATACGGAAAAGATTAAAGAGTTTTTCGGCAAAGATGAAGTAATCGTTATGAAACGCAACAAAAAGAAGGTTGAAAAACCGATAAATATAATGGAATATATAAGGGCGTGGGAGGTCATTGATGAAACGGAACGGACGCTTACGCTTAGGCTGGTATTGGACGCGGGCGGAGAAAGAAACTTAAAACCCGAGATTGTTGCCGCAAAGATATGCGAGGGCGACGAGAATATGTGCGCCGACGACGCGGATATATGCAGAACAAAGATATTCTGCAGGAGCGGCGATGTGCTTGAACTGTTTCGATGATTCACGATTAGATTTTGCATTGAGGTGAGTATGCTATGAATATACTACATTTAAAATACGCCGTTGAAGTGGCGAGATGCGGCTCAATAAACAAGGCGGCGGAGAAGCTATATGTTGAACCGCCGAATCTGAGCCGTGCGATCAAAGGACTTGAAACATCGCTCGGAGTGACGCTTTTCGAGAGGTCGGCGAGAGGAATGGTCTTGACCTCTGACGGAGAGGTGTTTATTCGCTATGCAAAAAATATTATGCAGCAGATTGATACGGTAGAGGAGCTTTTTAGCAAGGGTTCTGTCGGAAAGAAACGTTTTTCCGTCTCCGTTACGCGGACAAGCTACATAGCCGACGCTTTTACACGCTTTTCGGAAAAGCTGGACAGCGACTCTCGGATAGAGCTTTATTATAAAGAGACAAACTCAATGCGCACGATAAAAAATATTATGTCCGACGATTATAAGCTCGGAATAATCAGATATGCCGAGAATTATGACAGGTATTATACATCTATGCTTGACGAAAAGGAAATAGCATATGAGATTGTTGCCGAATTTAATTATATGCTTGTGGTGAGGTCGGATAGTTCTCTCGCGGCGAAAAAGAAGATTTCGCACAATGATTTAGAGGGATATATAGAGGTGGCTCATGCCGACCCGTTCGTGCCTTCGCTTTCGCTTAACGAGGTGAAAAAAGAAGAACTCCCCGATAACACAAACTTTCGTATATTTGTCTATGAACGCGCGAGTCAGCTTGAACTTCTCTCTGAGAATCCTAAAACTTTTATGTGGATGGCACCAACGTCTGAAAGCTTACTTAAACGTTATGGACTGGTTCAGCGCCCTTGCGGAGAGAATAAGCGCGTATACAGAGATGTTCTTATCAGAAAAAAGGATTACAAGCTGACAGAGCTTGATAACCTATTTATAAGTGAGCTATATAAGTCAAAGAAAAAAATATTCCATAATATTCACTAAAAATCAAACGGGAATTCCATAGTTTATGCATCGTGTTTCACAGCTTAAGCGGGTTTATGGAATTAAAATATGTTAAATCGTTATATGTGTTATCGATATGTATAATACTGATTAAAAAATAAGCAATTCCCAAACGCATATAAGAATGGTAGAATGATAAAGGTGAAATAATAAAGGGTGTATAAAACCAAACGTTTTGTACGGCCGATATATTCAATATCAAAAATATGCGTAAGGAGGAATACGATGACTGAGACAAAACGCAATAACATAGAGAGTGCAGAGGCGCTTAAAAATGCGCTTGTGCGGATAAGAGAGGCACAGAGCAGATTTGCCCGTTATACACAAAAGCAGGTGGATGAGATTTTTCTTGCGGCAGCGAGCGCCGCAAATAAACAGAGGATTCCGCTTGCTAAAATGGCTGTTGAAGAAACGGGAATGGGAGTTGTTGAGGATAAGGTAATCAAAAACAACTATGCGTCAGAGTATATATATAACGCCTACAGGCGAACAAAGACCTGTGGCATAATAGAAGAAGATACCGAGTACGGAATCAGAAAAATAGCCGAGCCAATCGGAATTATAGCGGCGGTCATACCGACAACAAACCCGACATCAACCGCGATTTTTAAGACGCTTCTTGCGCTTAAAACGCGAAACGCAATAATCATTTCGCCGCATCCGAGGGCGAAGAAGAGCACTATTGCGGCGGCGAGAGTTGTGCTTGAGGCGGCGGTCAAGGCGGGAGCGCCCGAGGGAATCATAGACTGGATTGACACACCGAGCCTTGAACTCACAAGTCTTGTTATGAGTGAAGCGGACATTATTTTGGCAACGGGCGGACCGGGAATGGTCAAGGCGGCGTATTCCAGCGGTAAGCCAGCGATAGGCGTCGGTGCGGGAAACACCCCGGCTATAATTGACGAGAGTGCAAACATTGTTCTCGCCGTGAACTCAATTATTCATTCAAAGACGTTTGATAACGGAATGATTTGTGCTTCCGAGCAATCGGTTATTGTTCACAAGGAAGTATACGAAAAGGTAAGACGGGAATTCGCTCAGCGCGGGTGTTACTTCTTAAACCCCGATGAGCTTGATAAGGTGAGAAAGACTATTATCATAAACGGTGCGCTTAACGCAAAGATAGTCGGACAGAGCGCGCATAAGATAGCTGAGCTTTCGGGAATAAGCGTTCCGGAAAATACAAAAATATTAATAGGCGAGGTCGAAAGCACCGATATGTCGGAGGAGTTTGCACACGAAAAGCTTTCGCCCGTGCTTGCGATGTATAAGGCGAAGGATATATCCGACGCGTTTTCTAAAGCCGACAGGCTTATTGCCGACGGCGGATACGGACATACTTCGTCTATATATATAAATGAAATAACCGAAAAGGAAAAGCTTTCTGAATTTGAGAGCAGGATGAAAACCTGTCGTATACTTGTCAACACGCCATCGTCACAGGGCGGAATCGGTGATTTGTATAACTTTAAGCTTTCTCCGTCGCTGACACTCGGCTGTGGCTCTTGGGGCGGAAATTCAGTTTCGGAAAACGTCGGTGTAAAGCATCTTTTGAATATAAAAACCGTTGCGGAAAGAAGGGAAAATATGTTGTGGTTCAGAGCGCCCGAAAAGGTGTATATCAAGAGGGGGTGCCTGCCGGTTGCCCTTGACGAGCTGAAAAACGTTATGGACAAGAAGCGTGCCGTTATTGTTACAGACAACTTTTTGTACAATAACGGTTATACTAAGCCTATCTGTGATAAGCTTGATGAAATGGGAATAGAGCATATAACATTCTTTGATGTTGCACCCGATCCGACCCTGAGCTGCGCAAGAGAAGGAGCGGCGCAAATGACGGCGTTTAAACCTGATTGCATAATCGCGCTTGGCGGCGGCTCGGCTATGGACGCAGCAAAGATTATGTGGGTTTTGTATGAGCATCCCGAGGCTGACTTTATGGATATGGCTATGCGTTTTATGGATATAAGAAAGCGTGTGTATACCTTCCCGAAGATGGGCGAAAAGGCGTATTTTATTGCTGTTCCGACCTCTGCCGGAACGGGTTCCGAGGTGACGCCGTTTGCTGTTATCACAGACGATGAAACGGGGGTTAAATATCCCCTTGCCGATTATGAGCTTATGCCGAATATGGCTATAGTTGATACCGACCTTCATATGTCTGCCCCGAAAGGCTTGACCGCGGCGTCGGGAATAGATGCGGTGACTCACGCGCTTGAGGCGTATGCATCGGTTATGGCAACCGATTATACCGACGGGCTTGCGATTAAGGCTCTTTCGACTATATTTAAGTACCTGCCGAGAGCGTATGAAAACGGTCAGACGGATATAGAGGCAAGAGAGAAGATGGCGAACGCCGCGACTATGGCAGGTATGGCTTTTGCAAACGCCTTCCTCGGCGTGTGCCATTCGATGGCTCATAAGCTGGGTGCGTTTTATCACATTCCGCACGGTGTGGCTAACGCCTTGATGATAGAAGAGGTCATCCGGTTCAATGCCGCTTCGGCACCGACGAAGATGGGAAGCTTTTCGCAATACGACCATCCGCATACGCTTGAAAGATATGCAGAAGTGGCAGACGCGCTCGGAATTTCGGGAAAGGACGAGTCAGAGAAGTTAGAGGGTCTTATTAAGGCTATAAATGACCTTAAAGAGAAGGTTGGAATAAAGAAAACTATAAAAGAGTACGGCATTGACGAAAAGGAATTTTCGGAAAAGCTTGACGAGATGACCGAACAGGCGTTTGACGATCAGTGCACAGGTGCAAATCCGCGATATCCGCTTATGAGCGAGATTAAGCAGATGTATTTGAACGCCTATAACGGCGAACACAAAAACGTATAGGGCGAGATAAACCGATCGCGGATTCTGTTGCTGCTCCGCAGATGATAACGGTAAACAAAAACGAGAGAGAATTACTCAATTAGTGGATAAATGTGTTGGACTATGATTGAGGTTTGATAAAAGTTTGTGAAAAAATGCACAAAATTTGACTGAAAAGCGATTTTTGAGAAAAATTTTTTGATTTGGATATTGCTTTTTTAAAAAAAGTAATGTATAATATCTGTAATAATGTTTGAAGAAGGTATTTTTCGGACATTAAGGCTGATTTTCACATCGGCATAGAATTAAAAAGAAAGAGGTAAGGATAAGATGGCAGAAATCAATTTAAGTAAGTATGGAATTACCGGAACTACCGAGATTGTGTACAATCCTTCTTATGAGATGTTGTACGAGGAGGAGACTAAACCCGAGCTTACAGGCTATGAAAAGGGTCAGGAAAGCGAGCTTGGCGCAGTTAACGTTATGACCGGCGTATATACAGGTCGTTCTCCTAAAGATAAGTTCATCGTAGAGGATGAGAATTCAAAGGGTACCGTTTGGTGGACTTCTGACGAATATAAAAATGATAACCATCCTGCAAGTCAGGAAGCTTGGAACGCAGTTAAGGACATAGCTATAAAAGAGCTTTCTAACAAGAGATTGTTCGTTGTTGACGCATTCTGCGGCGCTAACAAGGATACACGTATGGCTATCCGTTTTATTGTTGAGGTTGCTTGGCAGGCTCACTTTGTTACAAACATGTTTATTAAGCCGACCGCTGAAGAACTCGAAAACTTTGAGCCTGACTTCGTTGTATACAACGCTTCAAAGGCTAAGGTTGAGAATTATAAGGAACTCGGCCTTAATTCGGAAACGGCTGTTATGTTCAACATCACAAGCCGCGAGCAGGTTATAGTTAACACCTGGTACGGCGGTGAGATGAAGAAGGGTATGTTCTCAATGATGAACTACTATCTGCCGCTTAAGGGCATTGCTTCAATGCACTGTTCGGCTAACACCGACGTAAACGGTGAGAATACAGCTATATTCTTCGGCCTTTCGGGTACAGGTAAGACCACTCTGTCAACAGACCCGAAACGTCTCCTTATCGGCGATGACGAGCACGGCTGGGATGACAACGGCGTATTCAACTTTGAGGGCGGCTGCTATGCAAAGGTTATTAACCTTGACAAGGATTCAGAGCCTGACATCTATAACGCAATCAAGCGCAATGCTCTCTTAGAGAACGTTACACTTGACAAGGACGGCAAGATTGACTTTAACGATAAGAGTGTTACAGAAAACACTCGTGTATCTTATCCTATCGACCATATTAAGAATATTGTTCGCCCGATTTCGACAGCTCCGGCTGCTAAGAATGTAATATTCCTGTCGGCTGACGCTTTCGGCATACTTCCCCCTGTTTCAAGCCTCACACCGGAACAGACACAGTATTACTTCCTTTCGGGCTTTACCGCAAAGCTCGCAGGTACAGAGCGCGGCATCACAGAGCCGACACCTACCTTCTCGGCTTGCTTCGGACAGGCTTTCTTAGAGCTTCATCCGACAAAGTATGCAGAAGAGCTTGTTAAGAAGATGCAGAAGAGCGGCGCAAAGGCATACCTGGTTAACACCGGCTGGAACGGTACAGGTAAGCGTATTTCAATCCGTGATACCCGTGGTATCATCGATGCAATTTTGAGCGGTGCTATCAATGACGCTCCTACTAAGAAGATTCCGTACTTCGACTTTGAAGTTCCGACTGAGCTTCCAGGTGTTGATTCGGGTATCCTTGATCCTCGCGACACATATGCTGACGCATCTGAGTGGGAGACAAAGGCTAAGGATTTGGCTGACAGATTCATTAAGAACTTCGCTAAATACGAAGGAAACGAACACGGCAAGGCTTTGGTTTCAGCAGGTCCTCAGAAATAATCAAGTTAAGATTTATTATGCTTGCTTTACCGCTGTCATTTGGCAGCGGTAAAGCTGTTTAAAAGACGAACTTTGGTAATTTATTTGAAAAAATATACAAAGTTTGTTCATAAAATTGTCGTTTTATCTGCGCTCTGACGATTGGCTTAATTTGATTTATGTGATATACTGTAAGTATTAATATTTTGAAAGGTGTTGTTTTAGATATGCTCACACTCGATAAGGTTTATCATGCAGGGTTTGTTCTCAAAGAGGTGGCGCGCCGAACTGACTTGATTCATTCGACCACACTCTGCCCTGATGCGGATTTATATCTTAAAACCGAAAATTTACAGGTTACAGGCTCATTTAAAGTAAGAGGGGCATATTACAAGATATCTCAGCTGACCGATGAAGAAAAGGCAAAGGGCGTTATCGCCTGTTCTGCGGGCAACCATGCACAGGGTGTTGCCCTTGCGGCGGCTAAGAACGGTATTAAATCTCTTATTTGTATCCCCGATAACGCTCCTATTTCTAAGATTGAGGCGACAAAGAGCTATGGCGCGGAGGTTTGCCTTGTAAAGGGTACCTATGACGACGCGTATGAGAAGGCTGTTTCTCTGGTTGAAGAAAGAGATATGACGTTTATTCATCCGTTTGATGATGAAATGGTTATCGCGGGTCAGGGAACAATCGGCCTTGAAATTCTTGACCAACTGTCAGATGTTGACGCGGTTTTGGTTCCGGTCGGCGGCGGCGGACTTATAAGCGGCGTTGCTTTTGCTATTAAGTCGCTTCGCCCCGAGGTTAAGGTTTATGGTGTTCAGGCGGCCGGCGCACCGTCTATGCTTAATGCGCTCTGCGATAAGAAAATCGAAACACTTGATACGGTTAAGACTATTGCCGATGGTATCGCGGTCAAGACTCCCGGCGAGCATACATATGATTATTGCAGCAAGTATGTCGATGAGATTGTTACCGTCACCGATGATGAGGTTGCGACCGCAATCCTTGAGCTTATTGAAAAACAGAAGATGATTGCTGAAGGCGCGGGCGCTGTTTCGGTTGCGGCGGCCATCTTCAATAAGGTTCCCGTTAAGGGAAAGAAAGTGGTATGCGTTGTTTCCGGCGGTAATATCGATGTTACTATCCTGTCGAGGGTTATAGAAAGAGGCCTCCAGAAGGCGGGCAGACTTGCTGAACTTGTTATCGAGCTCGTTGACAAGCCCGGACAGCTTCTCGGCGTCTCTGAGATTATCTCTCAGACGGGCGGAAATGTTATCTCGGTTAATCATACAAGAACCGACGTTGACCTTGATATTAACTCATGCGTGCTTCGTATTTCGATTGAAACCAGAAATCAAGAGCATCTTGATGAAATTATTAAGAAGCTTTCCGAAAACGGATATAAAATAGTAGGCTGACAATTTTTTGAAAGGTGGAAATAAAAATGGCAGAAATTTTAAAAGTTCACACATCAAACGCGCCTGAGGCCATAGGTCCATATTCACAGGCGACCGTTGTAGGCGGAATGGTCTATACATCGGGACAGATTGCTATTAACCCCGAAACCGGAAATATAGCGGACGGCGGCATAGCGGAACAGACCGAGCAGATTATGAAAAATCTCGGTGCTGTCTTAAAGGAAGCGGGAAGCAGCTTTGAAAAGGCGGTTAAGACGACTTGCTTCCTTGCGGATATTGCGGACTTTGCGGTGTTTAACGAAATATACGGAAAGTATTTCACGGGCAAGCCTTCACGCTCGTGCGTTGCGGTACGCGAACTTCCGAAGGGCGCGCTTGCAGAGGTTGAAGTTATAGCGGTAGTGTAAGCATTTTTAAGGAGTTGGTTTAGACCAACTCCTGTTTTAATTAATTTGAAAGGAAACGTGAGAAATGGCGATAAAAAGACTTTATGTTGAAAAAAAGAAAGGGTTTGACATCGAAGCGGGAGCGCTTTGCCGTGACCTCAAAGAGAATCTCGGACTTGGCGGACTTAAATCGGTTCGTGTTATTAACAGATATGACATAGAAGGAATGACTGATGCAGAAATCGAGCTGACGCGCGATACTGTATTTGCTGAGCCACAGGTCGACAACATAGCTTTTGAAAATATAGAGATAACTGAGGGAAAGTTCTTCGCGATGGAATACCTTCCCGGTCAGTTTGATCAGAGAGCCGACAGTGCGGCTCAATGTGTTCAGATTATGACGGGCGGAGAGAAGCCGACGGTTCGTACCGCAAAGGTTATAGTTCTGCTCGGTGATGTTTCGGATGAGGATGTTGAGGCGGCGGCTGAATACTGTATCAACCCGGTTGAATCAAGACGTGCATCAATGGACAAGCCCGAGACCCTGAATGACAAGAGCGCTGTTCCTGAGGATGTTAAGGTTATAGACGGTTTTATCGATATGGATGAAAACGGTTTAAAGAATATGATAGCCGATATGGGTCTTGCTATGGACCTTGACGACATCAGATTCTGCCGTGAATATTTTAAAAATACAGAGAAGAGAAATCCGACCGTTACCGAGATAAGAATGATAGATACATACTGGTCGGATCATTGCCGGCACACCACGTTTTCTACTATCCTTGATGATGTTAAAATCGATGATTCGATAATTAAAGGCGCTTATGATGATTATAAAAAATCGCGTGAGTATGTATATGAAGGAAGAAAGGCTAAAAATATCTGCCTTATGGATATTGCTACAATCGCGGTCAAGGAACTCAAAAAACGGGGACGGCTCACCGCCCTTGATGAATCAGAGGAAATCAATGCCTGTAGCATAAATGTAAAGCTTGACATGGAGGACGGGACTAAAGAGGATTGGCTTGTTATGTTTAAAAACGAGACGCATAACCACCCGACCGAGATTGAACCTTTCGGCGGCGCGGCAACTTGTCTCGGCGG
>CADBUP010000152.1 GCA_902797885.1 uncultured Ruminococcus sp. | reverse complement strand
TCTTCGACACCACGGGCTTTTATACTGTTCAGCACCGAAAGCCAAAACTTTGCACTTTCATTTTCGCCAACCCACATTCCGAGGACTTCCTTTTGCCCTTCCATTTATATTCAAATTTTTTTAAAGAAAAGTTAAAAAATATTAAAAAAATCATTGATTTTTACCAAAATCGTTGATTGTTACCTTGTAAGATTAATATATATCGTGGTATTCTATAGAAAAGAAGTTGAAACGGATCATAAGCATAAAAGACTTGTATGCGGCCGTCAACATAAGAAAGGATGGAGAAATTTAATGAGCAACATAACAACTGAGGGCGGCGTAAGAGCGGAGAGAAAGCCTGACGTATGGACAAGAATGAAAAAATACCGAAGCCTATACTGGCTGATGCTGCCGGGAATTTTATACTTTCTGATTTTTTCCTACGGGCCTATGTACGGTATAACCATTGCGTTTAAGGACTATTGGATGAATATGGGTATACTCAAAAGTCCGTGGATCGGGCTTGATAACTTCAGAAGGCTTCTGGCGGCGCCGAAGTTTTATGAAGTATTTTCAAACACCTTGATAATCAGCCTTGAAAAGATAGTATGCGGATTTCCGGTACCGATTATACTTGCCCTGCTCTTAAACGAAATATACAGCACAAAGCTGAAGCGGGTTCTTCAAACGGTTATGTACCTTCCGCACTTTATCTCGTGGGTGGTAATATCGGGTATAATCTTTATTTTGTTTTCACAAAACGGTCCCGTTAATAACTTGCTTGAGGCTATGCATATAGGAAAGGTAAACTTTTTAACCAATCCGTCAACCTTCAGACCGATGATAATAGTTTCGGATATATGGAAGGAATGCGGCTGGGGAACGATTATTTACCTTGCGTCAATAACGGGAATCTCGCCGGAGTATTATGAGGCGGCAATGATAGACGGTGCGAGCCGCTTTCAGCAGATAACGAAGATTACTTTGCCTTGTATTCTGCCGACGGTTGTGGTAATGCTTGTCCTCAGAGTGGGAGGCATAACAAACGCAGGCTTTGAACAGATTTTTAACCTGTATAACGAAGCGGTTTATAAGACGGGCGATATAATTCAAACTTATAATTATCGTATAGGCTTGGCTGACGGTGATTACAGTATGGGTACCGCGGTGGGACTCTTGCTTAACCTAATAAACTGTGCCTTGATGCTTGCGACGAACTACATATCAAATAAATTGACCGGAATGGGCTTATATTAAGGGGGTGACGGATATGAAAAAAAGTTTGGGAGACAAAATATTTAACGTTGTGAACATAACATTTCTTATTCTGGTCGGTCTGATAATGATTTTTCCATTTTATTATGTGGTGATTCGTTCGATACTTCCGTATGAATATGCGGTTAAGTCTCAGATTGTTCTGTTCCCTAAGGCGGTTACGTTTTCATCATACACACAGATGTTCGGGTATAACGGAATGGGCCGCGCGTTTTTGCTTACCGTTGCGGTTACGGTTATCAGCTCTGTGCTTCATGTCTTGCTGTCGCTTATGATGGCATACGGCTTTTCAAAAAAGGATATGCCGGGCGGAAAAATTATTTTCGGAATGTTGATAGTGACAATGTATTTCGGGGGGGGACTTATTCCGTCATACCTTCTTAACAAGGCATTGGGACTTATCAATAACCCTCTTATATATATTGTCGGCGGGGTACTCGGCGCATATGATATAATTTTGGCGCTTGCGTTTATCAGAAGCCTTCCGCTTGAGATAGAAGAGGCGGCGACGGTTGACGGAGCAACCTATGTAGGGGTTTTCTTTAAGATAATACTTCCTATGAGTATGCCGATTATAGCGACACTCGGTCTTTTCTTTGCGGTAGGAAAGTGGAATGACTGGTTTACCGCGATGGTTTATATGAATGATAAAAAATGGTGGACTCTCGGCTTGGTAATACGCGATATACTTATAAACAATAACGTAAACAAAAACGGCACCGAAATGACGCGAGACTTATTAACAAGCGAGTCGATGAAGATGGCAACAATAGTTATTTCAACCGTTCCGATAATTATAGTTTATCCGTTCCTTCAAAAGTATTTTACAAAGGGAATGCTTATCGGTGCTGTTAAATGCTGACGGTTACAGTAATCCGGTGTTAAAAGGAGGGGGAGCCTCGGGAAATTTGAATTTATTGTCGGTCAAGTATTAAAATTAACGAAAAGTGTTAAAATCAATGGAATTTGAAAGGAGAAGAAAATGAAAAGAGGATTTTTAAAAAAGACAATGGCGGCGGTTTTGGCCGCGGCAACGGCGTTTTCGGTTGCGGCTTGCGGCGATAAGTCGGCACAGAAAGAGGATGAAAACGGAACGGTCGAATTAAAGGTATTCAGCTATATGCTGAATTCCGAAAAGTTTAAAGAGGGCGATTCTCAGATACTGAAATACATAAAGGACAAATTAAATATTGAGATTACGCCGATGGCGGCGAACGCCAACAACTGGAACGAAAAGCTCAACCTTGTAATGACCTCGGGCGATATGCCTGACATCTTTGTGTCATTTGGTACGGGAATCAATAATAAGCAGTATAAAAAGTGGATAAAGATGGGCCTTATGTCAGAGCTTGACCCCGATTCGGCCGAGTATCCGAATATAGCAAAGGTCCTTAAAGAGTTCGACTATGTTAAAAATTTTCAGGGCGGAAAGCATTACTTTCTTCCTATAAAAGGCTATCAGGGCGACTATAAGGCGTCTGATGACTCGGCGTGTTATGTTCGAAAGGATTGGCTTGATAATCTGGGCATGAAGGTCCCCGAGACGAGAGATGAATTCATAAATATGATGTATGCCTTCGGTCAGAAGGATCCCGACGGAAACGGTGCGGCGGACACCTACGGAATCACAAGCAGTTCAAAGGCTTACGGCCTTCCGTATAATATGTTCGATACAGGTTATACAGGTTATGAGAAGAAGGGCGACAAGTATGTGTCGAAAATGATCGGGGATAATATGAAAAATGCGATAAAGGAATTCAGAAAGATGTATAAAGGCGGTGCGCTTGACCCTGAATTTCTTATCGCGAGCGACCTTGAGGAAAAATTTGTCGGAGGAAAAATCGGCGTTTATTCAAGCAAGGGAATATGGTATGACAGCATATACAACAAGTTTAAAAAGGCATACCCCGATAAGGACCCCGAGAAAATGTTCGCGTGCATTGCTTCACTTAAAGATAACAACGGAAACACGATAAAGAAGCAGGGCACAGAAAATTATTATCTTATGACGGCGGTTTCGGGTAAGGCAAGCAAGCAAAAGCAGAAGAAAGCAAAAGAGCTTTTGAACTTCCTGCTCAGTGATGAGGGACTTAAGCTTATGAGATACGGCGTTGAGGGTGTTCATTATAAAGAGACTGACGGAAAGATTGAGTGTCTTC
>CADBUP010000151.1 GCA_902797885.1 uncultured Ruminococcus sp. | reverse complement strand
CAATTTTCAAACTCTCAAGAACCTTCTTTATATTAAAGAAATTATCATGGCACAATTCCCTGTGACAGCTGTAAGCCGAAAGTCTCTCTCCTGCGGCTTTGAGCGCGGTTTCATCACGGTCAATACCGATTAGCATTCCGTCATCCGATAAACGCGAACAGATAAGCGACGAATGTCCTCCACCGCCCAATGTTCCGTCTGCATATACTCCGTCGGGTTTGACATCAAGAAGGTCTACGCTTTCGCTCAAGAGAACCGATATATGTTTAAATTCCATATCCTATCCCCCGTCAGATTCCGATTTGTTTTAACATATCCGAAATCTTATCCATATCAAACGCCTTTTCGGAATACTTCTTCCAATTATCAAGGCTCCAGATTTCAACCTTCTTATGTTCGCCCACAACAACAATTTCTTTTGTAAGCTGAGCATACTCGCGTATCTGCGGCGGAATAACCGCCCTTCCCTGTGAGTCGAGCGTACATTCAGCCGAAATCTGTTGAATGTATCTCATAAGCATAGCCTTATCTTCAGCAGCAACGGCGTTTACGCGTTCCATAAACGCCTCCCATTCTTCAACCGGATAGATACAGGCGCATTTCTCCTCGCCGACGGCAACGACAAAGGTCTCGCCCAGCGTCGGTCTGAACTTTGAGGGTATATTAACTCTGCCCTTTGCATCAATATTTTGTTCATACTTGCCGACTAACATCCCTGCCGCCCCCTTTCAATCCGATTCGGAATTTTAATTCATAATTTATAATGAAAACTCTAACACTACACTATAAACAATTCAGCGATTTAGTCTCTACACTTTAATACATTTCGATACACTTCGCTCCACTTTTCTTTATTGTAATATATTTAAGAGAAAAACGCAAGTGTTTTTTAAAAAAAATTTTAATTTTTTTTTACAAATTTCTATCAATTTTGCTACAAAGTATATTTTGTTCGTATTTTTCGCCGGTTTTTAATTTTTTTGTGAAAAATACAGATAAAATTTATTTGACAAAAGCGTCGCTTTGGATTATGATATTTAATAAGAAAGTATGTATACTAATAATCAAAAAATATAATCAGGGGTACATTTATGGAGAGACACATAGAAGCAGACAAAATGGAGCTTGTTATAAACCTTTTCGGAAGCTTTGACGAAAACGTAAGGCTTATCGAAAAGGAGCTGGACGTTGCAATAATAAACCGCGGTTCCGATATTAAAATCGGCGGTGAACCCGAGAGTGTGGATAAGGCTGTCAGCGCAGTCAATGCCCTTCTTTCGATGGCGTCCCGCGGCGAAAATATAGGAGAGCAGGAAGTCAGATATGTTATGTCACAGATTGACAGCGGAAATGAAGAAGAGCTTGAAGAGCTGGGCAAGGACGTCATCTGTATCAACTCAAGAGGTGTTCCGATTAAGGCAAAAACTCTCGGTCAGAAATCATATCTGACTAAAATAAAAGAAAATTCTATCGTCTTTGGCATAGGCCCCGCCGGAACAGGCAAGACCTACCTTGCCGTTGCGGCGGCTGTCAACGCTTTTAAAAACAAAGAGGTCAGCAAGATAATTCTGACCCGCCCCGCGATAGAAGCCGGCGAAAGTCTCGGCTTTCTTCCCGGAGATATGCAGGAGAAGGTTGACCCGTATTTAAGGCCGCTGTTTGACGCATTGGGCGAAATGCTCGGCTATGAGAGCTTTCACAAGAATTTAGAGCGCGGAGTAATTGAGGTTGCGCCGCTTGCTTATATGCGAGGCAGAACGCTTGACGACGCCTTTATTATTCTTGACGAAGCACAAAACACAACTGCTGAACAGATGAAGATGTTCCTGACGCGTATGGGTTTTTCGTCACACATTGTTGTGACGGGCGATGTCACACATATTGACCTTCCCCGCGATAAAAAATCCGGTCTTCGCGACGCTGAAATCATTCTTAAAAATATAGAGGGAATAGAATTCGTCTATCTCGACGAGCGCGATGTGGTTCGGCATCCGCTTGTTCAAAAGATAGTCAAAGCATATGAGCGAAAAACCTTAGAGCGCGAGCGTGCCGCAAAGCGCAGCAAGCAGAATAAAGAATAATCGGAGATGGAAATTCTATGAAAGTTAGTTTTTTAAATCAGCAAAAACAATATAAGGTAGGGCGCGATATTAAGGATTTAATCAAGAAATGCTGCCTTGCGACACTTGAATATATGGATTTCCGCACGGATGTCGAAATCAGCGTGGTTCTCACCGACAATGAGGGAATCCGCACCCTGAACAGCCTGCACAGAAACATAGACAGAGCCACAGATGTTTTGTCCTTTCCTATGTTTGAATATGACGAAAACGGCGAAATAATCGAGGACTATGCCGAATTCAATGAAATGGGTGAGCTTTGTCTCGGTGATATAGTTATCTCGATGGAACGTGCACACGAACAGGCAGAGGAATACGGACATTCGCCCGAACGCGAAATAGGATTTTTAACCGTTCATTCAATGCTTCATCTTTTGGGCTATGACCATATGACCCCCGAGGATGAAACGGAAATGTTCGGCTATCAGAGAGAAATACTCGATAAAATAGGATTGGTGAGGTAGATAACAGATATGAAATCAGGATTTGTTGCAATAACAGGACGCCCGAACGCGGGCAAGTCAACTCTTATGAACCACATAATCGGCGAGAAGGTCGCTATAGTTTCATCTAAGCCACAGACAACGCGGACAAAAATTCTTGGGGTTAAAACAGGCGAGGACTATCAGCTTGTTATGATTGACACCCCGGGAATACATAAGCCGCACAACAAGCTCGGGAAGAGAATGGAAAAGTATATCTACACCGCGACAGAGGATATTGACGCACTTCTTTATGTTGTTGACTGTAATATAAAAGATAGTGAAATCGACGCCGAAAAAGAGGCTCTGTCGGGACTTAAAATTTCCGATGTCCCCGTCATTCTCGCGGTGAATAAGATCGATACCGTTCCGAAGCTTCAGCTTCTTCCTGTTTTGGATAAGCTGAAAGGTCTTTATGACTTTAATGACATAGTCCCCATTTCGGCACAGAACGGCGAAAACCTCGAAGAACTTTTCGATAAGCTTCGCGATGTTCTTCCCGAAGGGCCTAAGTTCTTCCCAGACGACACAATAACCGACCAGCCGGAAAGACAGATTGTTGCCGAATACATCCGTGAAAAGGCGCTCAGGCTTTTAAACCGCGAGATTCCTCACGGGATTGCGGTTGAAATAGAACGAATGAAGAAGCGCCCGAACGGAACCTATGAAATTCTCGCCGCTATTTATTGTGAAAAACAAAGTCACAAGGGAATCATCATCGGAAAGGGCGGCGAAAAGCTAAAACAGATCGGAAGTCTTTCAAGGCACGATATTGAACGCTTTTTAGGCTCAAAGGTATATCTTGAACTTTGGGTCAGAGTCAAGGAGGACTGGCGTAACCGCGAAAACTTTATATCCGACATAGGCTTCGAGTAAAATATTAACTGTATATAAAAAAAACCGTATCACATACTAAATTCGACAAGTCAGATACGGAGGCTTAAAGCTATGAAAAACACGGACATCAGAGAAGCCGACTGGCAGGAGTTTGAGCGGACCGGAAGCGTTCGGTCATACCTGAAATATAAAGGCATAGAAACAAAAAAATACTCTGCGGCAAAAATTTCCGGACAAAGCGAGGACGGTGAGATTATTGGCACTCATTAATGCCGACGGCATTGTGACAAAGGAAACTAAATACGGTGATACTTCAAGAATCCTTACGGTAATCACAAAAGAGCTCGGAAGGATTTCTGTCCTCGCCGGGAATGCACGCAGAAACAAATCGGGGCTGCTTACCGCAACAGCCCTTTTTAGTTACAGCAGCTTCACACTGTTTAAGGGCGGTTCATCTTCGCTTTATAAGCTAAACGAATGTGAGCTTTTAACATCGTTCTCGGCGCTTCATGAATCTCTTGACGGAATGGCCTTCGCCTCATATTTCTGTGATGTGACCAATACTGTGGTTCAAGAAGATTCACCCGATTTGGCCCAAACGCGCCTTCTTCTGCGCTCGCTTTATATGCTCTGCAGGAACGACCCCGACTATGAAAAAATCAAGGCTGTATTCGAGTTCAGGACTCTGACAATCGCCGGTCTTCTCCCGAATCTTTCCGCCTGTGCGGATTGCGGCGCGGTATCAGACCTTGTCGGGCTGAGCCCGAAAAACGGCTGTGTATACTGTTCAAAATGCCTAACTAAGCATCTCGAAATTTATACGATAAACGACAGTATTCTCGCGGCAATCGCATACATAGCCTTAGCACAGGAAAAGAAAGAATTTTCTTTCAATATGTCCGATAAGTCAATCAAATATTTAAGCGAGCTCGGCGAATGCTGCATTCAGGCTCTTCTTGAGAAAAATTTTAAGACGCTTGACTATCTTCGTCGCGTCACAGCACTTATGTAGCCGGCAGCCGAGTACTAACTATTTATAATGGAGTATCACTACTTATTGGAGGATGAAAAATTGCAAAAAACTATTACTGAATTTTTAATATCGCACGGTGCGGATCAGGTTGGCTTCGGAAAGGCACAGGAAAACCCTTTCTCTCTCGGCTATGTCGTTTCATATACTATACCGCTTTCAAATTCAATTGTGGACGGAATCGACAACGCGCCGACGCATACATATTTTCACCACTACAGAAGTATAAACGCCTTAATCGACCATCTCTCGCTCAGAGTCGGTCTTATGCTTGAGAAAAAGGGATATAACTATGCCCCCGTTCCCGCTTCACAGTCTGTAAACGGAATGCAAGGCATATATTCCCACAAGCGTGCCGCTGTTGATTCCGGCCTCGGCACAATAGGCAAGAGCAGTCTGTTTATATCCGACAGGAACGGCCCGCGCGTGCGTCTCGGCACAATTCTTACCGACTTTCCGTTTGAAGTATACGAAAATCATGCAGAAAGCAAGTGCGGAGAATGTCGAATATGTACCACCGCGTGTCCGGCGATGGCAATAACCGGCCGCGAATGGACACCCAATTCCCCTCGGGAGGATATAATCGACGCAAAGGCATGCAGCGATTATATGAAGCGCGCATTTCAGCACATAGGCCGCGGCGCCGTCTGCGGAATCTGTATGAAAGTTTGTCCTTACGGAATCAAGAATAATTAAAATATTTAATTCGGCACTTTTATAAAAAGACCCGATGCGAAATTGCATCGGGTCTTTTTATATCAGATATAATGAACCTGATTCTTCATATCCACCATATCTTTATCTACCTTATATTTAGCGGCACGGCGCTGTTCAAAGAACTTAACGGCCACCTGACCGAAAAGAGCATATGACAATACATCCTCATCCTGTTCAATCCATTCCGCCGCCTCTTTTCTGAGCTTATCAAGCTCAGGCTTTAAAAGATCCGCTGGACGGCAGGTTATAGCCTTCTCATCGTCGATTATCTTCTTTCTGAATTCCTCATCAATCGGAACAGGCGTTCTGCCGTACTCACCTTTACAGATACCCTTCGTCTCTTTAGTGACCATTTTATAACGCTCGCCCATAATTACGTTGAGTACCGCCTGGGTTCCGACAATCTGGCTTGTCGGCGTAACCAACGGCGGATAGCCCAAATCCTTACGGACTCTCGGAACCTCTTTCAGCACCTCATCAAGCTTGTCTTCTTTTCCCTGTTGTTTAAGCTGTGATACCAGGTTTGAAAGCATTCCGCCCGGAACCTGATACTTAAGCGTGTTAATATCAACACCCAAAACCTTCGTGCTCATCAAACCACTTTTGAGATATTTCTCACGAAGGGGTTTGAAATACTCCGAAATCTCAGTCAGCGCGTCAAGATTTAAGCCTGTGTCATACTCAGTTCCGCTGAGCGTAGCAACGAGCGGCTCTGTCGGCGGCTGAGACGTTCCCATTGCCAGTGGTGAAAGAGCACAGTCGACAACATCAACCCCCGCCTCGATTGCCTTTAAATAGGTCATCGAAGCCACACCGCTTGTACAGTGTGTGTGCAGCTGAATCGGCACTTTAACCGCTTTTTTAAGCGCCGAAACAAGCTCATATGCGTTATACGGCGTAAGCAGACCCGCCATATCCTTAATACAGATTGAATCCGCTCCGCAATTCTCATATTCCTTAGCCAGCTTCACAAAGAACTCCTTATTATGAACCGGGCTGACTGTGTAAGAAATCGCCGCCTGAACGTGACCCTTTTCTTTCTTTGTTGCATTTATAGCCGTCTGAAGGTTTCTGACATCGTTCAGTGCGTCAAAAATTCTGATTATATCGATACCGTTCGCAATCGACTTCTGAACAAAATACTCAACCACGTCATCTGCATAGTGACGATAACCTAAAACGTTCTGACCTCTGAAAAGCATCTGAAGCTTTGTATTCGGGGCCGCCGCTCTGACCTTTCTGAGTCTCTCCCACGGATCCTCGTTCAGAAAACGCAGGCAAGCGTCAAACGTTGCACCGCCCCAAACCTCTAATGAGTGGTAACCGATTTTATCCAAAAGCGGAAGTGCGGGAAGCATCTCTTCCGTTGTCATTCTTGTTGCAATCAATGACTGATGCGCGTCACGGCATACTGTTTCTGTAATTCCGACCTTTGCCATTTATATTACCTCCTAAAAATTCAATTCAATTAATGCGCGAACATTGACAAAAATACACCGGCGGCGACTGCCGAACCGATAACACCCGCAACGTTCGGTCCCATAGCGTGCATAAGCAGGAAGTTCGACGGGTTTTCTTTCTGACCGACCATCTGAGAAACACGAGCGGCCATAGGAACAGCCGATACACCTGCCGAACCGATAAGCGGATTAATCTTTCCGCCGGTCAGTTTGCACATAATCTTGCCGAGAATCAAGCCGCCCGCCGTACTGAAGCAGAAGGCAACCAATCCGAGAACGACAATACCCAGGGTCTCTGCCGTGAGGAAGGTTTCCGCCTTTGCCGTTGCGCCGACGGTCAGGCCTAAGAAAATAGTGATTACGTTCATAAGTCCGTTCTGTGCAACCTTACACAGGCGGTCGGCAACTCCGCTTTCCTTTATCAGGTTACCCAGCATAAGCATTCCCACAAGCGAAACCGCGTCGGGTACGATAAGAGCGACAACGATTGTAACAACAATCGGGAAAATCATTCTCTCTGTTCTGCTTACCGGCCGAAGCTGTTCCATCACGATGCTTCTTTCTTCCTTTGTGGTAAGAAGCTTCATAATAGGCGGCTGAATAACCGGTATAAGCGCCATATATGAATATGCGGCAATAGCAATCGCAGGTAAAAGCGCCGGCGCGAGAGTCTTTGTGACATATATTGCCGTAGGGCCGTCAGCACCTCCGATTATACCGATTGAGGACGCCTCTTTTACACCGAAGTTAATACCCGGCACGAGCGCACCGAGCGCCAGCGCACCGAGGAACGTCGTGAATACACCCAGCTGTGCCGCCGCACCGAGCAGGATACTCTTTGGGTTTGCAATCAGCGGGCCGAAGTCGGTCATACAGCCTATTCCCAAAAATATCAGCGGCGGATAAATTCCGAGCTTTACCCCTAAATAAAGCATATCCAAAAGTCCGCCCTCTGCAAATATCATCTGCATATCCAAGTGACCGTCAACAAAATATTTTGAATCCGTAAAGAATTCAGGGTGCATCATAATTGCGCCCGAATTAGCAAACATAGGTAGGTTTGAGAGCAGCATACCGAAAGCAATCGGTAAAAGCAGCAGCGGCTCAAACTCTTTTACAATAGCTAAGTAAAGCAGCACACAAGCAATAATAAGCATCAAAGGCGTACCGATTACGGCAACAACACCGTCGAAGCCCGTGGCCCCTGCGGCGAGCGCATCCTTGGCGTTTGTTATCAGCGCCGCAATACCTGTGCTGTTTAAGAAATTAATAATGCTCTGAAACATACAGTCTCGTCCTTTCGTTTAACTCATTTTTCTCTCGCGTCAATCAGCCGAGAGAAACCAGTGCGTCGCCCGTGTTTACCGATGCGCCGCTCGATGTCGAAACAGCGACAACCTTGCCCGCCTTCGGGGCAACGATTTCGTTTTCCATTTTCATCGCCTCAAGTATGCAAAGAACATCGCCCGCGTCTACACTCTGACCCACCGACACCTTAACCGAAACGATTGTTCCCGGCATAGGTGCGGTAACCGTCTCCGATCCCGCCGGCGGAGCAGCCGGAGCCGGTGCGGCTGCCGGAGCAGGCGCAGGAGCAGGAGCGGCGGATACCACAGGTGCAGGCGCAGCAGCAGCCGGAGCCGGCGCCGCCGAAGGCACTGAGCCAACCTCTTCAACCTCAACTTCATAGGAAGTACCATTTACATTAATAATAAACTTTCTCATAATCTTTCCCTACCTTTCTGATAATTTCCCGCGTTCGTGCGGGGTTAAACTAATCTGATAAATTCCCGTGTTCACGCGGGTTAAGCCAATTATGGCATAGTCACAATTTAATATCTTGAATCGATTGCATCTCTCAATCCCGCTTTATTCCACGCGGGAGCGTTATTGTCGATTCGTCTGTACGATTTGATTCTAAGGTTATATGCAGATGTGTTTAAGCTTGCCGCAACGGCCGCCGCCAGAACCGCAATCAAATTCGGGTCCTCCGCCGGCTGTTCTTCCGGTGATTGTTCCTGCAAGGGAACAGTTTTCTGAACCTCGTCAGCCTTTGTTTCTGTCTTTTCCGGCTCTTTATAGAATATTTTTTTCATAGCCATCATAACAAGCATAAGTATAATAAGCACCGAAAATACTATTATCAAGCCCACAACCGTGACCATTACGCCTTCGCCGAGCGCTTCTGTTACAGACATAAAATATACCCCCTTACATCGGAATGTTGCCGTGCTTCTTAGCCGGCTTTGAATCTCTCTTGCTCATAAGCATCTCAAGAGCGGCAATAAGCCTCGGGCGGGTCGAGTCGGGTTCTATTACATCATCAACGTATCCGCGAGCCGCCGCCATATAAGGATTCGTGAACTTATCTGTGTATTCCTTAATCTTTTCCTGTCTGGTCTGTATCGGATTATCCGATGCCGCAATATCATTCTTAAAGATTATATTTGCCGCACCTTCGGGACCCATAACAGCGATTTCTGCTGTCGGCCACGCAAATACCATATCCGCACCCAGATGCTTGCTGTTCATAGCGACATATGCGCCGCCGTATGCTTTTTTAAGTATAACGTTCACCTTAGGCACCGTCGCCTCTGAGAAAGCATATAAAAGCTTTGCCCCATGGCGGATGATGCCGCCGTACTCCTGTTCGGTTCCCGGAAGGTATCCCGGAACATCCGTGAATGTGACAATCGGAATATTAAAGCTATCACAGAAACGGACGAACCTTGCGCCCTTTTCGGATGAAGCACAATCAAGCGAGCCGGACTTAACCGACGGCTGATTTGCCAAAACCCCGACGGTGGAACCGTTCAGCCTGATAAAACAGGTGACGAGGTTTTCCGCATACTGAGGAAAGATTTCCATATACTCGCCGTTGTCAGCGACCTCGGCTATAACACCCTTAACGTCATACGAGCCGTTCTCGGGGATGATGCTGTTAAGCGCCTCCGATACCCTGTTTAAATCATCCGTGCACTCATAAACCGGCGCTGTTTCCAGATTATTTGAAGGCAGGTATGAAAGCAGGTTTTTAACCTGACTGAAACACTCCTCTTCCGTAGCGCATCTGATTCCCGCAACACCGCTCTTCGTCGCGTGCGTTTCCGCTCCGCCGAGTTCATCAAAGCTGACATCCTCTCCCGTTACCGCCTTAACAACCGACGGTCCGGTAATAAACATATGGCTTGTCTTATCAGCCATAACAATAAAGTCGGTCATCGCCGGTGAGAAAACCGCTCCGCCGGCACACGGGCCGAGCACAACTGAAATCTGAGGAACAACTCCCGATGCAATCGCATTGTGATAGAAAATATCACCGAAACCTTTAAGCGCATCAACGCCTTCCTGGATTCTTGCTCCGCCCGAATCGCAAACTCCGATAACCGGAGCACCCATCTTAAGCGCCATATCCATAACCTTGCAGATTTTAGCCGCGTGCATTTCGCCGATTGAGCCGCCGATAACGGTATAATCCTGTGAATACGCATATACAAGACGGCCGTCAACCGTACCGTAGCCCGTTACCACACCTTCTGCAGGGGCATAATTATCCGCCATATTAAATTCACCGCAGCGGTGAGTTACAAATGCGTCAATCTCAATAAAGCTTCCTTCGTCAAAAAGCATAGCTATTCTCTCTCTTGCTGTCTTCTTGCCGTTTTCGTGCTGTTGTTTAATCTTTTCAGCTCCGCCGCCTTGTTCAATGGTTAAGCGCTTCTGCTGTAAATCATTTAACTTACCCATCGTTAAGTCTCCTCCTTAATGTACTTGCCGGTCTCCCGACTATATATAAATTTAATCTGTTTCTTATTTAGTTTTTCTTCCTCTGCCACCCGAATTTTTAGTTCTTCCTCCGGCGGTTTTTCCACCGTTCTTGGAATTAAAGATTCTTCGGCTGTTCTGAGCCGAGGTTTTCTTCCCTGTTCCAATCTTTTTAAGCATATTTATTTCGGATTCGGTCAGCTTCCTCCATCTTCCGAGCGGAACATGACCTAATTTAAGTCCCGCTTCTTCGGTTCTGGTCAGACGTTTAACCAGACAGCCAACCGCCTCAAACATCTTTCTCACCTGGCGGTTTCTGCCCTCGTGAATTGTGATTTTAAGCTTTGTTCCGAGTCTTGTTGCCCCGATAACTTCAACCTTAGCCGGGCTTGTCCGCACTCCGTCAACCACAACGCCGCATCTAAGCCGCGTAATCGTATCCATATTTATATTTCCGCTGACTTCCGCAACATAGGTTTTTTCTACATTATTTTTAGGGTGTGTAATCTTATATGTCAAATCCCCGTCATTTGTCATCAAAAGCAGACCCTCTGTATCATAATCAAGACGGCCGACCGGATATATCCTTACCGGAATATCCGAAACAAGGCTCATAACCGTATCGCGGCCCTTGTCATCCGAAACGGTGGTCACAAACCCCTCAGGCTTGTTTAACATAATATAAATCATTTTCTTCTGAGGCTTGACCCTCGCCCCGTCAAACTCAATAACATCATTATCTTCATCCACCTGAACGCCCATTTCGCGTATGGTTTCACCGTTAACTCTGACCCTTCCTTCTTTTATCAAAACTTCCGCTCCGCGGCGTGACGCCACCCCGCATTCAGCAAGATACTTCTGTAATCTCAGCACAGAACCAAATCCTCTCATATACATCAAAATACCGTATCGGCGAAAATCACCTATACGGTATTATTATATCTCAAAAGACTTTTTTTTGCAATATTTTTTTCCTTACTCTTTGGCTGACAAAATTCTAAAAAACACATTTAATTTGTTCACCTTTAACAAAACCCGAGGCTTTCGTCCGGACAATATACTACACAGCATTCATATTTAAACCGGAATATACCCTCACGAACACAGCCTGAGCCAACATCCGAATAACAGCCGCACCTCCTCTATAAAGCTGTTTTTATATGCCGCCGCGCCCACACATTCAACGTCATTTTTTACTATCAGCGAAAGTTCGGCCATTCCTATTCTCGCGCCCGACTCGGACGCGCAAATTGTGACCGAGATTTTCCCCGCTGTCTCACCGCTTCGCATTGGCGCCGAAAGCTCGGGGTATATTTGTATCTCGTCCGAAAAACCTTCCCCCTCGGCAAGAGGATAAAACATATCTCCCTCGGGATAGAGAGGAACCGCCCCGTCCGCCGAACCATTTACCGCCGCCCCGCAGGCCGGGATTTCACTATCGACAATTTTGGTGTATTTATATGTTGAAAATCCATAGTCAAAAAGGCTCATATGGTCATTCCAGTCATCGGGTGCATTAAGCGTAACGCAGATGAGGGTCATTCCGCCGCGCTGTGCGGCGCTGACGAGGCATCTTCCCGCCGCCTTTGTAAATCCCGTTTTTACACCGACGCAGCCGTCATACATTTTAAGAAGCCTGTTGTGGTTTGAAAGAGCACGCGGATATGCGACCTTTCCGCCGGAAATCTTATAGTTCTTTGTCGCGGCTATCTCACAAAATGTCGGATTCTTCATTGCATAGGCACATAGCCGCGCCATATCCGCGGCTGTTGAATAATGATTCTCGTCCGGGAGTCCGTTCGGATTCGTAAAGTGCGAACTCTTCATGCCGATTTGAGCCGCCTTTTCGTTCATAAGCTCGGCAAACTTCTCCCGAGAACCGGCAATATCTTCAGCTATGGCAACCGCCGCATCATTTCCCGATGACAGCATCAGGCCGTAAAGCAGGTCACGAAGAGTCATAACCTCTCCCTTTTGAAGGTACATACTTGACCCCTCAACCCCCGCCGCGCTCTCCGAAATTTCGATTTCGTGGTCAAGTTCTTGGCTCTCTAATGCAACGGTCGCCGTCATAATCTTGGTTGTGCTTGCCATAGGAAGCTTCTCATCCGAATTCTTTTCAAACAGAACCCTTCCCGAGTCCTTTTCAATCAGAATTGCTGACCTTGCCGATACGCCGACAGACGCAAGCACAGTCATACTGTTTACTGTTCCGATTATTATTATAGCAAGCGCCGCAATCCACCGCTTCATTCAACCGCCCCCGATGTCATTTTTATCTCTAATATATTATGCATAACGCCGCGCCGCTATTCCGAATTTTAAAGTCTGCGCACAGCCAGCTTTCTTATAATATCTATCGGGAATATCGTAAATGCAAGCAGAATAACCACTACCCATTCCGATGAATTCAATCCCGCCGTTCTCAATATACTTCCGCCGTAATACGTCATAAGCACCTGAACCGCCGCCACCCCGGCCATCACAATCAGGAACTGTTTATTGAGCGCCAGATTTTCAAACAAATCTATTCCGTCACATCGCGCGTTAAAGGCGTTACAGATACTTATAAAAATAAACAGCGTGAAATACCCGGTGTAAAAATAAATATCGTTTGTTGCCTGCCTGAAAAGGCCCCTTATATACGGGGATATAAAGAAAACAAGGCTCAGCGCGCATATGTAAAGTCCGTCAACAATTATTGCGCTCCACATCTTTTTATCTATTATGCTCTCGTCACGTCTTCTCGGCCTCTCTCCCATAAATCGGTTGAGCGCGGGTTCACCGCCGAAGGCAATAGCCGCAAGGCTGTCAATCATTAGATTCGTCCATATCATCTGAGAAATATCAAGCGGTTTTTCAACTCCGACTATTGGGCCTATCATTGACACCGTCACCGCCGCAACATTTATTGTCAGCTGAAACTGTATAAACTTCTTTATGCTTTTATAAATCGTCCTTCCGTACAGGACAGCGTTTCTGATTGAACGAAAGTTATCGTCGAGAATCACGATATCCGCTGCGGCTGCCGCAGCCTCCGCTCCGCCGCCCATGGCGAATCCCACGTCGGCAAGTTTCAGCGCGGGTGCGTCGTTTACGCCGTCGCCGGTCATTCCCACAACCAGATTCATACTCTGTGCAATTCTGACAAGCCGGCTCTTATCTGACGGAAGAGCCCTCGCCACAACGCGAAGCTCAGGCAGAAGCATTTTAACCTCACTATCCGACATCGCCGCGAGTTCCCTCGAGGTCAAAACCACGCTTCCGCTCGTCATAAGCCCCGCTTCTTCCGCTATGGCAACCGCGGTCTCGGCGCGGTCACCGGTAATCATCACCACCTGGATTCCCGCACGCTGAACATCGGCTATCGCCGCCCGCGCCTCGGGTCTGACATCGTCGCGGATTGCCGCTATTCCTATAAGCGTCATCTTATCCGGAAGCTCATCGCTGCATCCGCCGTCCGCCGCCGCAAGCGCAATAAGACGCATCGCGCCCCTGGCCGCCTTAGTCATCTTCTCATCAAGAACGCTGCGCGAAAGAGCTTGCCTTCCGCCTCTTTTATCATAAAATTCACCGCACCGCGGAACAATTATCTCAGGCGCGCCCTTTACAAACATGAGTCTCTTTCCCCTGTCCACACACGCCATAGAATATTTTTTCTCGGACATAAATGGTATACTCTTTATTATTTCCGCTCCGTCAAGCGTTGCGCCGCGCCGGCCCGCAAATTCCAAAAGCGCCTTTTCCGTTGCGTTTCCGCCGATTATTTTCTTCCCCGAAAACCTTGCCGCCGAGTTCGCCGCGACTGATATTCCGAAAAGCCTGCTAAGCTCGGTTCCAAGCTCGGGAAAGCTCGTATACTCGCCGCCTGCTCCGTCATAAAAGCGTACGACGCGCGGCTTTCCCCTTGTAATCGTTCCCGTCTTATCGGTAAAAAGAATATTCACCCCTCCCGAGGTCTCTATTCCTATCAGCCGTCTGACAAGGACATTCGCCTTTAACATCTTCTTCATATTAAGCGAACAAACAATCGCAATCATTAGCGGAAGCCCCTCCGGAACGGCGACAACTATCACTATTATTCCGATTATAAGAGAGCTGACTATATCGGATATAACCTGTGCTTTATCAGTAAAGTAACCGGCAATCATAACCGGGTCAAAGCACTGATTTATAAACACATTATTAAAAAAGCTGATAAGAACAATAGCAACAGCGCTGATACACCCGAACTTACTGATGCTCTGAGCCAGCTTTGAAAGCTTAACGGTGAGCGGACTTTCTCTCCCCTCCTCCTGTGCCTCGCGCGTCAGTTTTCCATAGACAGTGTTGTCGCCGATAACATCGGCAACCATCTTTGCCTCGCCCGAGCACACCACGCTTCCGCGGAAGAGGTTGTGACGATTCCAGAAATCATTGAAGGCGGATTTATCCGACATCACTCCGTCAAACACCTTCTCCGCCTCCTTGCTCTCGCCGTTGAGAGGCGACTGGTCAATCGAAATCTTTCCCTCTGCTATTCTTCCGTCCGCCGGAATAATATCCCCTGACTGTAAGAGAATTAAATCCCCGCAGACTATATCCGAGGTCAAAATTTCGCATAGACTTCCGTCACGATAGACCTTACACTTTGTCATTTCCGCCTCGGCCTGGAGCTTTCTGAAGGTATTTTCGTTACTGTATTCCGAAAGCGCGGACACAAAGGTCGAAATTATGATTGATAAGAGTATTCCACAGCATTCGTGCCAATCCACCTTTCCGAAAAAAGTAAAAACCACGTTTATGCCCAAAGCAATAAGCAGAACCGTTATAATCGGGTCGTCATAATTACTCATATAGGTCTGAAAAAAGTTTCGTTTCTCTCTTGGGGTTAGTGTGTTCTTTCCGTGCTCCCGTGCCGATTTTTCCGCCTCGGCGGTGCTTAGTCCCTGTATTTTGTTCATTTAAAGCCGCCCTCCGCAATTCATTCGTTATTACTTATGCTTATGCGGACAAGACGGGTTTTATGACGCTTAACTGATAATTAATAAAGAGGGTAGGGCTTATCGACCCGGAGGCAATTTTTATCATTGCACAGTCTGCACCTGTCTTTACTATAATCGTCATATGGGTCATATGCTTCATATAAATCGCGCCCGACATAACAACACATATAATAATCGCATCCGTCACAGCAGCATTCTATAGGTTTTCCCGACAAATCAAAATGTGCACCATTTCCCGGACACCCCATTCCGCCGCAGCCGGGCGTTAATCTTATGCCTGTTATATCAATAACCATTCTCTGTTTTGTTATCTTTCTGAGCATCTTATTAAACAATATTCTTATTTTTATTTTCGTTTGCTCTTTCATATTTAATGCTCCTTTTTCGTAATATATAATTAACACTATTTTGTATTCGTTTTTGAAATCTATAAATAGTATATAATAAGCATTACAATAAATCAAGAGGTGTTTATAAAAATGAGTAATTTTATCCCAAAACAATATAAAAAAGAACCTATTACATTAAGAATTGAAATGGACAAGCTTAAGAAAATTGACGAACTTGCCTATAAATACAATCTGAGCAGAAGTGCGTTTATCAATCAGTGTATTGATTTCGCCATTGAGAATATGACTTCCAAAGATTCTTCAAATTAAGACAGAGCCATATAAAGGGAAATTGATATGAAAATTTATTGGCATAACATAATCAAAAAAAGCTCTGCCGCAGCAGAGCTTTTGAGCGTGTCGATAAACTCAGATAAACGAAAAATTTCATTTTTAATTAAACGCCGTCCCCGGATTCCGCCATGCCCACCGCGGCGGCAAAGAAATGAAATTTTTCGCAGTTTTACAATATCTTGCTGAAGACAGCTTTTCTTTACAGTATCATCGTATTGGCATCGGTGGTTTCCTCACCGGTGTCATAATACTCAATTTCATCAAGGCGCTTGAATGTATATCCCTTTGATTTAAGATATTCGATAATCTGACCGAGAGCCTGAGGTGTGGTGGTCTTTGCCGCCGCATCGTGCATCAGAATAACTATATTATCCTCCGTCGCGGTTGCCTTAACCTTTGAAACAAGCGAATCTACGCTTTTGAGCGCCGATTCGGCATCGCCGTTTAAACAGTTCCAGTCTACATAATAATAGCCGTTTTCTTTCAGCTTTCCCTTATAGACCTGCTTCTCAGCCGCGTGATCGCCGGCGTTATAGCTTCCGCCGGGGAAGCGAATAAGCTTAAACGGTTCCTCACCGCAGATGTCCGCGATAAGCGACTCGGTCCTGTCGATTTCGCCCATAAAGCTTTCCGATGTGGCATAGAGCTGTTTATATTCGTGCGAATAAGAATGGTTGGCAAGAAGATGACCCTCGCTCACCTCTTGTTTGGCAATATCCCGGTTCGCTTCGAGCATCTTTCCGAGACAGAAAAATGTTGCCTTAACGTTATATTTCTTCAACACCTCTAAAACCTTCGGCGTAACCTCTTTAGTCGGGCCGTCATCAAATGTGAGATAACAAACCTTCTCGCCGGCTGTTCCCTGTGCGTTTCTCGCGATTTTAAGAAGATCATTCTCTTCAGACGCCGGCGGAACATTATATTCCTTAGCCTTTGGCTGAGCGGTTTCCTCCTGCTGTGTATGACCTGTTGTAACGGTATCCTTTCCGCTTCGGCACCTTGATACCCCGAATGCAACCGCAACAATAATTATAACAAGAATTACCGCGCTTCTGATTAAAGCGAATTTTCGGCTCGGCTTCTTTTTATGTTTAATGCGCCGGCCGCCGGCACTTGTTGAAATTCTGTTTCTGTTATCTTCCATATCATTTGCACCTCTCTATATAAATATAATAATCTAATCAAGTACAAAAGTCAATACTTAGCCGAAATTGTAACAGACTTGTATTATTTCCCTTTGATACCTCTTCCGCGAACCGGATCCATATGAATTACTATATCCACGCCCAGTTCATTCATAATCTTGTGTTCCACTCTGTCAATAACATCATGAGCATCGGTCAGGCTCATATCCGCCGAAATTTCGGCATGAGCAGAAGCGATTTTATGTCCCGGCCCGTAATCGTGCACGAGAAGGTCGTGCATACCGGTTATACATTTTTCATCCGTTATTGTTTTTTCTATCTGTTCAATCAGCTTTTCATCCGGAGCAACCCCCATAAGCCTGTCGGTGGTGCTGTGAGCAATCTGAACCCCAGTCCAAATAACGAGCGCCGATACACAAACACCGGCTATTCCGTCAATCGGGAAAGGTATAACATATGCAAGCAAAGCCGACACGATTACCGCGGAAGTGGCGATTGTATCATTTAGGCTGTCTTTTGACGCAGCCATAAGAATCGCTGAATTTATTTTCTTGCCCATAACACGGTTATAATGCCACATCCATAGTTTAACGGGAACCGATAAGACGAGAAGCCCGACCGAGACTATGTTAAGCTTAACCTCCTCAGGCTTAAATATCTTTACGACCGAGCTTTTAAGAAGCTCTGCTCCGAAGAACAAAATCAAAAATGATATAATAAGAGCCGAGATATACTCCGCTCTGCCGTGTCCGTAGGGATGTTCCTTATCGGCACGCTTTCCGCT
>CADBUP010000150.1 GCA_902797885.1 uncultured Ruminococcus sp. | reverse complement strand
TTTTTCTGTAAAGAAAAATCGGAACGAAGCCAAGTCCGTTCCGATGTGGAGCTGCCCAGCGGATTTGAACCGCCGACCTCTTCCTTACCAAGGAAGTGCTCTACCGACTGAGCTAGGGCAGCATATAAATGGTGACCCATCGGAGATTCGAACTCCGGACACCTTGATTAAAAGTCAAGTGCTCTGCCAACTGAGCTAATGGGTCATATTAAATTTTAAAATGTGGCTGGGCTGGCAGGATTCGAACCTACGAATGCAACAGTCAAAGTGTTGTGTCTTACCGCTTGACGACAGCCCATTATCTAAATTTGGGGTGGATAAAGGGAATTGAACCCTTGACCTCCAGAGCCACAATCTGGCGCTCTAGCCAACTGAGCTATACCCACCATAGTTAATTGGCGCGCCTGAAGGGACTTGAACCCCTGGCCCACTGCTTAGAAGGCAGTTGCTCTATCCAGCTGAGCTACAGGCGCTTATATCGTTTGGCTGTACCGCTTAGCGGCAAAAAAAATAATGGAGCGGGTGATGGGAATCGAACCCACGCAATCAGCTTGGAAGGCTGAGATTCTACCATTGAACTACACCCGCCTGTCTTAACACGACTTGTTTATTATAGCATATAATTCTTAATCTGTCAATAGTTTTTGACAAAAAATTTTAAAAAAATTGCAGCAGACCGTAAGCCGGGTTCTGTCATGAATGGTCATCTATCTGGTACATATGTCACCATATGTCTCAAGCCGCCGTATTCGGAGATGTCGGGCAAACTTAGCCTCCGTATCAGGCGTTGCTCCGGATGGGGTTTACAGCACCCCTGTGTCACCACAGGGGTGGGTGAGCTCTTACCTCGCCTTTTCACCCTTACCCGATAAATCGGGCGGTATATTTCTGTTGCACTTTCCCTGAAGTCGCCTCCGCAAGCCGTTAGCTTGCATCCTGCCCTATGGAGCCCGGACTTTCCTCACACGCGAAATCGCTTTCTGCGCGCGCAACCATTTAGTCTACTGCAATAATTCACTATAAAAGAGTAACCTTTATTACATCAGTCATTGCTTCGATTTGGTCAACAAGCGCAGTATCGCACTTTCCGTCAACATCAATCATTGTATATGCGTTATCGCCCTTGCTCTTATTCAGCATATTTGCGATATTCACGCCCCTGCTGGCAAAAACATCGGTGATGTTTTTAATCATACTCGGAACATTTTTATGAAGAACGGTAACACGTGCGCCTTCCGCCTTACCCATATCACAATTCGGGAAGTTCACACTATTTTTGATGTTTCCGTTTTCAAGGAAGTCTTTAAGTTCGTTTGCAGCCATAACAGCACAGTTTTCCTCGCTTTCGGGCGTTGAAGCGCCGAGGTGAGGAAGGCAGATAACCTTTTCGTTTTTAAGAAGTGCCTCTGAAGCGAAATCGGTGATATATGATGCGAGTTCACCGCTTTCAAGAGCGGCCTGAACATCGTTTTCATCAACCAACTCACCCCTTGAGAAGTTAAGGAGTCTCGCACCCTTCTTCATATTGGCAAATGCCTCTGAATTGAACATTCCTTTAGTTGAAGGAGTGGCAGGAACGTGAACTGTAACATAGTCCGCCTTTGCTAAAAGTTCGTCAAGTGAGTTAGCTTTATGGGCAAATCTTGTCAGATGCCATGCGGCGTCAACAGAGAGGAACGGGTCAAAACCCACTACGTCCATGCCGAGATGATGCGCTGCGTTAGCAACTCGGACACCGATTGCACCGAGACCGACAACGCCGAGGGTCTTACCTTGAATTTCGGGACCGGCAAAGTTAGACTTTCCTTTTTCGATAAGAGAACTTACCGCATCACCCTCGCCGACGAGGGTTTTTGCCCATTCGATTCCCTGAACAATCTTTCTTGATGAAAGAAGGAGAGCAGCAATAACAAGTTCCTTAACCGCATTTGCGTTTGCACCCGGAGTGTTGAATACAACGATACCGTTTTCAGTGCATTTATCAATAGGAATGTTATTTACCCCTGCGCCTGCGCGGGCAACTGCCCTAAGGCTTGACGGGAGTTCCATATCGTGCATTTTAAAACTTCTCAAAATAATTCCGTCAGGGTTTTTGACCTCTTCGGCAACATTATAAGAATTAGAATCAAGCACAGCAAGACCCTTTTTTGATATTTTGTTTAAAGTCTGTATCTGATACATTTTATCAGTTCCTTTCAAATTTTATAGCTTCCGAATATATTGCAAAATACATTTCAGAATATATTGAAAACGCCGATTAGTTATTGGCTTCAAATTCTTTCATAAACTCAACAAGCTTTTGAACGCCCTCGATCGGCATCGCGTTATAAATGCTTGCTCTCATACCGCCAACGGTTCTGTGGCCCTTTAAGTTTACAAATCCTTTAGCCTTTGCTTCTTCGATGAACTTAGCATTGAGCTCATCAGAATCGGTCACAAACGGAACATTCATCAATGAGCGGTCTTCGGGAACGACCGTACCTTTAAACATCTTTGAATTATCGAGAAAGTCATATAAAATCTTTGCCTTTTTGACATTGGTCTCGTGCATAACAGATACGCCGCCCATATTTTTAATCCATTCAAAGACCAGTTTACAGATGTATATTCCGTATGTAGGCGGAGTATTATACATTGAACCGTGTTCTGAATGGGTGTCATATTTAAGCATAACCGGGGTAATATCCATTGCGTTGCCCAGTAAGTCTTCTCTTGCGATAACAACAGTAACGCCCGCAGGACCCATATTCTTCTGAGCACCCGCATAGATAAGACCAAACTTAGAGATATCAACCTCTTCCGAAAGAATGCAAGAGGACATATCGGTAACAACCGTTGCATCGCCGAAATCAGGCATTGTATTATAATGAGTGCCATATATGGTGTTATTATATGTGATATGAACATAGTCTGCACCGGGGGTCAGCATTGACTTGTCGACCTTAGGAATATATGTAAAAGTTTTGTCTGCGCTGGAAGCAATAGCATTAGCCTCTATAAAACGTGAGGCCTCTTGATATGCCTTTTTAGCCCACTGACCGGTTATAACATAGTCGGCCTTTTTGTTTTTATTTCCGAGATTAAGCGGAACCATAGAGAACTGAGTTGATGCGCCTCCCTGCAGAAACATAACCTTATAGTTGTCCGGAACGTTCATAATTTCACGGAAGAGGGATTCTGCTTCATCGATTATCGCCTGATATTCTTTGGAACGGTGGGACATCTCCATAACGGACTGACCGCTTCCGTTACAGTCAAGCATCTCCTTTTGTGCGCGTTCAAGCACTTCAAGCGGAAGCATAGAAGGCCCTGCTGAAAAATTATAAACTCTTGCCATTTTGAAAAACCTCCAAAAAATTTATTTGATTCCGCAGTTTTACAATCTGCGGAATCAATCATTATTATATCTATATATTATATACCTATTTAAACTAAAGGTCAATCCCTTTTTTGAAAATATTACATATTTCGGCTATTTATACAAGCCGCCATCAACAAAAGATTTAAGCGCGGCTTTAACCGCCGGAGCGTCATCGATATATGTTACACCGTACCACTTTTCCGAAGTTTCCAAGACGGTAACGGATTTATTTTCGTCGCGCATACGTTTGTCAATAATTGTCGGAAGACAGAACTCTTTTTTAGGCTCGTTAATGTTTTCATCAAGAAAAGCCGAAAATTCGTTTTCGAGATAGTCGAAAATTGCGGTATCAAGCCCCCACATATTCATAGAAACAACCGTGTCGGGCGGAAGACTTGTGCTTTTGTCTATACCCGTACATTCGGTGATTTTGGTAAGATATCCGTTTTCTACCTCACACACACCGCGGGTAACCGCTCCGCTGTCGGAAAGAGTGTTGCCGAGTCTGTAGCCCGCAAGGCACATTCCGGAGTTATTATTCATCCAGTCATACATCATCTTATACACGCTCTTTCCGTAATAGTCATCGGCATTGATGACCAAGAACGGATTTTTAACTGCATCCCGAGTACAGAGAATAGCCTGACCTGTTCCCCATGGTTTTTCACGTGTAGCGGGAGTGGTGTACCTTCCGAGAAAGCTGTTCGGATTCTGAACAACATACTCTACATCAATTCTTTTTTCGATGCGGCGGCCGCAAAGCTCACGAAAGTCTTTTTCAATGTCAGGTCTGATTATTATTACCGCACGGTCAAAACCTGCCTCTACTGCGTCATAGACCGAAAAATCAATAATCATTTCGCCGTTCGGACCAAGCGGCGCGGCCTGTTTAAGACCGCCATAGCGGCTTCCGAGTCCCGCCGCCATAATTACAAGTTCTGCTGACATAATATTTTCCTCCTTATTTAAGCAAGCTGTCGTGCTTATAATCTTTTACTCCGTTTTTAAATGCGTCAATCGTCTGCTGGGTTTCGTCAAGCCGATACTGTCTTGATACGACCGTTTCGTGGGCGTATCTCGGGTCAAAGTCCTGACTGTTGAACCAAACCGCAGCCTTAATCTCGGGGTACTTCTTTAAATCTTTGAACATATCTTCAATCCATTTAACCTTGTCTCCGCCCGCGGAAGCACACGCAAACTCGGTGATTATCCACGGGAACTGTGAGAATGAACCCTCATAGTTTTTATAAATTTCATCATAGATTTCGTCAAAATCCCGCCATTTTTCGCCGTATAAGTCTTTATAATAGTCACCGGTATTATATCCCGTTATGCCGAACATCTGAACATAGTCGTTTCCGGGATAGTAGGCGAGGGCGCTGTTATAACCGCACGGCGGGAATGAAATGTTATTCGGGTTAAACACCCATATCGCGTTATGAACGCCTTCCTCTTCAAATATCTTATAAATATGCCGCCACACCTCGACATACAGCTCGGGGTCATTGAGTATTACCGGTCCACCATAGCTGGTCCAGTTTGAGTTCATCTCGTTGTTAAGACGGAAGATAAACGGTTTTCCGAATTCGGCCGCGTCCTTGGCGAACTTTCTGAGGCTGTCGTCGCACACGCCGTCAAGAACGTCAAAAAACGGGTTGTAATTATCCAAGTCCTCGTTCATTACACTTGAGCATTGCATAGTCAGCTCGACAACTTTTCCGTCATCGTATGCCTGTTTCATTCCGTCCATAGGGAAGTCTTCCCAATAATAGATGTACTCAAGCAGAATCGGAAAGTCAAAGTCAACCTCGGCTTCAAGCTTTTTGGTTCTTTCTGTCTTTAGATAGCGAACTGCAAGGGGGTTAAAACAGCCCCAATACGGATGAGTGGCATTCACAAGCTTGTTATAGACACTTTTTGTTTCATCGCTCCAGTTGTCCGGAACAACCGGTTTATAATCTGTATAAACATCCGACGTACCTCGGATAGGAACGTCCTCTGAGAAGCTGTAGAGAACCTTATAAACCTCGTTCATTAAATCCTGACTGTATTCCTCGGCCTTAAAAAGAATCCGATAATAGTGCTGAGTACCTGTATAGATATAGGCATATACATAGGTGTTTTTCTTATAATCGCCCATGGGCGCCGGGGTGCGCGTGAACGCAATAACCTGCATCCAATTATCATTGACCTTCGTGGTATTGTCACTATGAACGGTGATGCGGTTCTTATTCTGAAAGTTTTCGTTAAGAAGATATTGGTCAAGATATTTGGCAATATATTCTTTTGTGTCAGGCTCGGTAGCAAATTCCTTTGATATAACCATATCAAAGACAGAGGAGTGAACCTTAATAAATTCCTGAGCACAGGTGAAGTCGAATTCGGCATCTCTCGGTGCACCGACAGCAAATCCGCGTGAATGGTTAATAAGGTACTTTCTATCCTTGCCGACCTGAATTTCGCGGACATCGGCATTATCAAAGTCAAGCTCACGATAGTTATAGACAAGTTTATTGTTTTGATAGTATATTTTATAGTCGCACTTGTCCGGCATAATAAAGTTTATTTTATCCTTGACCCAGACCCTTGCGGGACGGTAAAACACAACAACAGCCGCGGCGGCAATTAAAACTGCGGCGGCAATTAAAGCAAAAGCTAAGATTCTTTTTTTCATTTGTACTCTCCTATAAATTAACGAAAAGAATTCATTCATCTCATTATAAAGCAATGCGGCGGTTTTGTCAACGAATTTTTGTCGTTTCACGGAATTTATATTTCAGCATACAATAAAAAGACATAATAAAATAGTGTTGTTTTTTGATAACGGCTAAATTTTTTGTATATTTTTATATAAGGGAGAGAAAGTGTATTATGAATTCGTGCGAGCTAGTAGCGCTTATTTCATCACTGTCATGCGCCATAGCCGAGGCTTTTACAGAGGAAGAATTGGTTGTTCTTGCTACAGTATTTACTCAGCTCGGCGATAGCCTTGCAACAATACTTGCAAATAACGAGTTTAACAAGAATATATAACGGAAGATGATAGTTATATTTCGGGGTAACTTGAAAAGGCATATTTCAAACTAAAAAGGGCGTTTAAATGACCTGCCCCCAAAAAAAGGCAGTTCTTAATAAAACAGTAATAATATTTTCTTTGAGACGGCATAGTATTTTCCATGCCGTTTCGTTGTTTTGCTTAAGCAATGATATCAGCAGTATGCCAACTAAGTCAAGCATACTGCTGATTGACACTTTAAATTTGTTTCAGTAACCTTGACAACGGAAATTATTTATGCTATAATAATTATTATAACTTAACTAAAAGAGGCGATTTTATATGGATTTGAGAAAAGCGTTAGATACTTTTTATTACAGTAGTGCCCTTTGTGACTTAAAGTTGATGAACAAAAAATTTGTTGATGAAAATATCACTTACAACAGTCTTTTGTATCTGGAACTGATTTATACAATGAACGGAAAATGTACCGCTTCCAAAATTGCTGAAATGCTGAATGTTTCAAAGCCGGCGGTAACTTTGAAAATAAACGAGCTTATAAAGCAGGGTCTTGTTACCAAGACAAACGACCCTGATGACAAACGGAAAAATTATCTCTTTGTCAATGAAGAAGCTGCAAAGCAATACAAAATTTTCCGACGTCAGGACAATGAGGTTATAAAGCGTATTACCGACAAATACTCGGATAAGGATGTACAAAATTTCTGCGAGATGCTGAACATTATGTCTGAGATAAATTTTGAGGAAATTAACGGAGGTGAAAAATGACAAAACACACATTTTTGAAAGGTCCGATTCTGCCCGCGCTTATAAAATTTTCGTTTCCGATTCTGCTTGCGCTTGTGATACAGGCTTTATACGGTGCTGTTGACCTGTGGCCGTCGGAACATTCTGCGGTAAAGCCGATGTATCGGCTGTTGCAACGGGCAGCCAGACAATGCAGATTATAACAGGCATTGTTACCGGGCTTTCTATGGGAACCACCGTGTGTTTGGGACAGGCGGTCGGACATAAAAATCACAAGAGCGCCGCTGATGTTGTCGGTACAAGTGTTTGGGTTTTTTCTGCTCTTGGAATTTTATTAAGTATCATAATGGTTATAAGTGCTCCGGGCATAGCTCTGATTATGAACGCTCCCGAAGAGGCGTTTACACAGACCGTTCATTACATAAGAATTTGCGGTGCCGGCAGTATTTTCATAGTCGGATATAATTTGATAAGCGCAGTTTTCAGAGGAATAGGAAATTCAACCACACCGCTTTTATTTGTAATAATTGCTTGCATAACAAATATTGTCGGTGATATTACATTGATTAAATTTTTTAATATGGGAACTGCGGGTGCGGCGATAGCAACAATAGCAGCACAGGCGGTAAGTGTTTTGCTTTCATTAATTATAATCTGTAAAAAAGGTCTGTCATTTGAAATTTGCAAGACAAATCTTATGCCTAAAAAAGGCACGGCAAAAGAAATACTACGGCTCGGTTCGCCCAGCGCACTTCAAGATATGTGTAATGAAATCTCGTATCTTATTTTAATAGGACTTGTAAATATGCTCGGTGTAACAGCTTCGGCCGGTGTGGGAATAGCTGAAAAGTTGGTAATGTTCATACTCCTTATTCCTATGTCTTATATGCAATCAATTTCTGCTTTTGCTGCTCAAAATACGGGTGCGGGAGAAAGCGTGCGTGCAAAAAAAAGCAATGTGGATCGGTATGGCTACCACTAAAAAAATGTCAAGCGGAGTAACGTCTGACCGGATAAAACCCCCGTTTGAGAAAGGTAATGATATTATATTGCCTTACTGATTTTAAGCCTTAAAACTGCATAAAACAAGGCTTTTTTGATCTCTGAATGGTGACATATCGGTGTAGGCAACTTGAAAAAAATCAGCGCATATAAAAAACACGCACATCACCTCAAAAGTGATATGCGTATTTTTTAGCAACTCTGTTTGACAGTTTGTTAATGTTACTGTTTTATAGAGGTTTTCCGAAAACCGCCCTTTTATGTTATTCAGCAAATTTTTATTTATTTTTCTGTTCCATCATAGCGCGAACCTTGAGCGGGAGACCAAAGAGGTTAATGAAACCGTCGGCATCCTTGTGGCTGTATAATTCGTGGCTGTCGCCGAAACTTGCTATATCCTCGTTATAGAGTGAGTACGGAGATTTAGCGCCCGCCGGAGTAGCGCTTCCCTTATAGAGTTTAAGGCGAACCTCGCCGGTAACGGTTTCTTCCATAGAGTCAACCATAGCCGAGAGAGCCTCGCGCAGAGGTGTGAACCATTTTCCGTCATATACGAGTTCAGCAAATTTGATTGCCGCCTGGCGCTTAAACGCCTGGGTGTCGCGATCAAGGCAGAGGTATTCAAGCTCGTTTAAAGCGGTGTATAAAATCGTGCCGCCGGGTGTCTCATATACACCTCTTGACTTCATTCCGACAAGACGGTCTTCAACTATGTCGGCTATACCTATGCCGTACTTTCCGCCAAGCTCATTAAGCTTTTCAAGCAGAGGACGCGGAGCCATTTTTTCACCGTCAAGCGAAACGGGAACGCCCTTCTCAAAGCCGATTTTAACATAGTGAGCTTCATCGGGAGCCTTTTCCGGCGGGACGGTCAGCTTAAGCAATGTATCGAGCTGAGGCTCATTAGCCGGATCTTCAAGGTCCATACCCTCATGGCTGATATGCCATATGTTACGGTCTCTTGAATATAAGTCCTTTTTGGTAACAGGAATTTCAATGCCGTGAGCTTCAGCGTAATCAACCGCATCTTCACGCGATTTGATATCCCAAATTCTCCACGGAGCAATTATTTTAAGATGAGGTGCGAGAGCCTTAACGGTAAGCTCAAATCTAACCTGGTCATTACCCTTGCCTGTTGCGCCGTGGCAGACAGCAACAGCACCTTCTTTTTCGGCTATCTCAACAAGCTTTTTGGCGATGATAGGACGTGCGTGAGAGGTTCCGAGAAGATACTTGCCTTCATATACTGCGCCCGCTTTAAGAGTAGGAACAATATAATTTTCAACATAGTCGTCGCGAAGGTCAGCAATATAGCATTTTGATGCGCCGCTTTTCCTTGCGCGCTCCTCAAGGCCGTCGGTTTCTTTTCCCTGACCAACGTCTCCGCAAACCGCGATAACCTCATAGTCGTAGTTTTCAATCAACCACGGAATGATAATAGAGGTATCAAGTCCGCCCGAATAAGCTAGTACAACTTTTTCTTTTGCCATTGTAAATTCCTCCAATTTGTGTTATAATTCTTATAAATATGATATATTATATCGTAATTGCGCTTTTTTTGCAATACCTGTAGGTAGAAAAAAGTAACAAAATTTTATAGAAAGGAGTATTATTTTTATGATAATACTCGGTATAGACCCGGGATATGCTATAGTCGGCTATGGGGTTTTGGAATACAAAAATAACAAATTTAAAGTGATAGAATATGGGGCAATAACCACCGATGCGTCAATGAATATGTTTGATAGGTTTAAGTCAATCTATGATGATATATGCGAGGTTATGGAACGGACAAAGCCTGATTTTATGGCGATAGAGGAGCTTTTCTTTAACAGTAATCAAAAGACGGCGATAAACGTGGCACAGGCGCGCGGGGTTATTTTGCTTGCCGCGATGAACCGCGGAATTCAGATATTTGAGTATACGCCGCTTCAGGTGAAGCAGGCGGTTGCCGGTTACGGAAGGGCGGAAAAAAAGCAGATTCAGCAGATGGTCAAGCTTCTTCTCGGATTAAAAGAGGTTCCGAAGCCAGATGATACTGCCGACGCAGTAGCGATAGCCATATGCCACGGACACTCATATAATCCGAGACGGATTCCGATTAAATAGAGGGGGATATATAATGAAGAGAGTTTTAATTACCGGTGCTTCACGCGGAATAGGAGCGGCCTGCGCACGGGTTTTCGCTAAAAGCGGTTATGGTGTGATAATTAACTATAACTACTCAGAGGAGGAAGCGTTAAGGCTTGCAGAGGAAATCGGAGCGGAAACGATTCGTGCGGATGTCTCCGATTCGGCTCAGGTCGCCGATATGTTTAAAGCGGCAGGGGAGGTGGATGTTCTTGTAAATAATGCGGGAATTAGTGGTTTTTATATGCTTGACGCTATGTCGGATGATGAATGGAACAGGATGATAGGAGTGAACCTAAGCGGTATGTTTTACTGTACACGGGCGGTGCTTCCGCAGATGCTCCGCCGGAAAAGCGGAGCGATAGTGAATGTTTCGTCTATGTGGGGAATATGCGGGGCCTCGTGTGAGGCGGCGTATTCCGCGTCAAAAGCGGGGGTAATCGGACTTACAAAGGCGCTCGCTAAAGAAGTAGGACCTTCGGGAATACGTGTCAACTGTGTTGCGCCCGGGGCAATTGATACGGAGATGAATAAAAAGCTCGGCGAGGAAGCTATAAAAGAACTTTGTGAAGAAACGCCGCTCGGCAGATTGGGAAGACCGGAAGAAGTTGCGGCGGCAATCCTCTTTCTTGCCGATGATGAAGGATTTATAACAGGTCAGGTGTTAAGTCCGAACGGCGGTCTAATTATATAAAACAAGCAAAATTAATTTACTTGATTTTCTGCATTTTAGTGGGAGTTTTAATCTCCTACTGAAATGCAGAGGAGCGTCAGCTCCTCTGCACAGGTTACAATCTGTCACAAGCTCCGCCTTAAAGATTCGACTTATGAAGCGCTGTCATAATTGCAGGAATCAAAATCAACTGAAGAATAATTCCCGGAAAGGCATCTGTAAACGCACCTGTAATGAACGCACTAAGCGTAAAGGTATTTCCCTTTACAAACATAAAGAAGTGCATAACAATTCCCCAAATTACACGCCCTATAATCATAGCGGTAACTAAAGATATGTAAAGCGAAACAACTTTACCATTGTTTATTCTTCGATATAAAAGACCTATTACCGAGCCGTATACGGCTAGCTCAACGGACATAGCCGCGGCGGAGGGAAACAGAATCGGCATTCCGAATAATACCGAACGCAGAAGAGGCGTTATTATTCCGCAAATCAAGCCGTATTGCCAGCCGCAGATAAGACCGCACAGCATTACCGGCAGGTGCATAGGAAGAAGCATTTTTCCTATAATCTTAAGCTGACCGGTGAGAAACGGAAGAGTTATGCCTATAGCTATAAATAATGCGGATAAGACTAAGTTTTTAGCAGGTGTTTTCATGATAGGTCTCCTTTTCGGCTTTTGTTTTAATATTCTCTGATTATTTTAATTATATCATATTTTTGGAAATCGTCAAAGCGTTTAGCGGCTTCCACTTTATTTAGGACTTGAAATATTTATATTAATATGTTATAATACATTTTAACTCAGTTGAAAGGTGTGACAGATATGAGTGAAATGTTATGCTGTAAATGCAAGAAAAATCTTGCTGTTGTATATGTTACAAGAATTGACCCGGACGGCAGTACCAAGAATGAGGGGTATTGCCTGTCATGCGCACAGGAGCTTAATTTAGGTCCGGTTAATGATATTATGAAGGGTATGGGCATAAATGCCGAGGAAATGGACGGTTTAAACCGTGAAATGGCGGCGATGATGGAGGAAATGGGCAATAATCTCGATGAGCCGGATTCGGATAGCGATGAGGAAAATCAAGATGATGAGTCGATGAGCCGAAGTATGCAGAAAAATCCGCTTGAATTTATGAACAGGCTCTTCGGGAAAAATAACGAAAATAACAAAGAATCCGAACAGGAAACACGAAAAGATTCAAAATCAAAAAGAAAAGACCGCAAAGACAAAAAGCTTAAAAATCTTGAACATTTTGGTGTTAACCTTACTGAAAAGGCAAGAAACGGTGAAATTGACGCGGTTATAGGCAGAGAACGTGAGCTTGACAGAACCGCCCAGATTCTTAACCGAAGGACTAAGAATAACCCTTGTCTTATCGGTGAACCGGGCGTGGGTAAAACCGCGATAGCAGAGGGGCTCGCGCTTAAAATAGTAAACGGCGATGTCCCGGCTAAGCTTTTGAAATATGAGATTTATATGCTTGATATGACGGCCGTTGTTGCGGGAACGCAATTTCGGGGTCAGTTTGAATCACGCCTGCGAAATATTATAGAAGAAGTTAAGCGGGCGGGCAATATAATTCTTGTCATAGATGAGATTCATACGATTTCTTCCGCGGGAGATGCTGAAGGAGGTATGAGCGCCGGGAATATTTTAAAGCCTGCGCTTTCGAGAGGAGAAATTCAGGTTATCGGCGCGACCACACTCGAAGAATATCGCAAGCACATCGAAAAAGACGCTGCGCTTGAGCGCAGATTTCAGACCGTTATGGTTGAGGAACCTACGGTTGATGAGACTATTGAGATTTTAAAGGGTATAAAGTCATATTATGAGGATTATCACAAGGTCAGAATTTCAGACGAACTCATACGTATTGCGGCTGTGCTTTCTGAGCGTTACATCAGTGACAGATTCCTGCCGGATAAGGCGATAGATGTCATAGACGAGGCGGCTTCAAGAGCTAATCTTGAAAACAGCAAGCTGATTGAACTTGAAAAGCTAAAGAATGAGATTCAGACAATTAATACCGAGTCAGACTCTGTCGGCGACGAATTAAATAATGTCAGAGAGCAGATTGAAAAACATTCCGAGAGCGGCGATGACCAGAATTATGAAAGACTGAGCGAACTGAAAAGCACGGAATGTAATCTGTATGAGCGTTCGGCTGAGCTTAAAAGCCGCAGGCTTAGAGTTGAAAACCGAATTGAAGAAATAGAAAAAGAGGGAATAGCGGTTGACCTGACGGCTGAGGATATTGCTTCCGTAATTGAGCTTTGGACGAAGATTCCGGTTAAACATATCAGCGAGTATGAGACGCAGCGTCTTGTAAACCTTGAGGAAAGGCTTCACAAGCGCCTTATCGGCCAGGACGAGGCGGTAAGGGCGGTTGCACGAGCCATACGCCGAAAGAGAGCGGGAATAAGTCTGAAACGCAGACCGGTTTCATTTATTTTTGTCGGCCCTACCGGAGTGGGAAAGACCGAGCTTGTTAAGAGGATTGCCGATGAGGTGTTTGAAGGTCAAGATTCGTTGATTCGTCTTGATATGTCAGAGTATATGGAGAAACATTCGGTGGCAAAGATTATCGGTTCTCCTCCCGGATATGTCGGCTATGACGAGGCGGGTCAGCTCACAGAGAAGATTCGCAGACGTCCGTATTCGGTTATTCTGCTTGATGAAATCGAGAAAGCACATCCGGATATATTCAATATACTTCTTCAAATTTTGGATGACGGAAGGATTACCGACAGCCACGGAAAGACGGTGTCGTTTGAAAACACGATTATTATAATGACATCGAATGCGGGGAGTGACCAGCGTTCGAACGTTGTTGGATTTAATGAAGAGGATGAAGGAATCAGCCTAAAGATTGAGCGGGCATTAAAGAATCTGTTCAGACCCGAATTTTTAAACAGAGTTGATGAAACCGTTATATTTAAAGAGTTAAAGCCTGATGAGCTGATTCAGATAATTGGTCTTATGCTTGAGGATTTGAATGACGGACTTTCCGAAAAGAATATTAATCTTGAAGTGACCGATGAGGCAAAGAAGGTTATCCTTGAAAAGTCCTATAAAAAAGAATACGGAGCAAGAACTATGCGCCGTTACATCGAAAGACATATAGAGGATTCTCTTGCGCAAAAACTGATTTCGGGCGAGCTTTCAAGCGGTGATACGGCTTTTGTAACAACCGAAGACGGCGAGCTTAAAGTTGAAATAAAATAAGATTAGACATTAACCGCCCCAAGGAGAAAATCTCTTTGGGGCGGCCATAAAAACAGAATATGAAAACGGCGGCCGATATCGGTCGCCGAATTTTTATTAGTCTGATGTATAAGGAAGAAGTGCAATCTGTCTGGCTCTCTTTATAGCAACAGTAAGCTGACGCTGGTGCTTTGCACAGCAGCCGCTGATTCTTCTCGGAAGAATCTTAGCACGTTCGGTAACGTATCTTCTCAGCTTAGCAACATCCTTATAGTCAATATAGTCAACCTTGTCGACGCAGAATGCGCAAACTTTTCTCTTTGCACGTCTAACGCGAGGTCTTTCAACTTTCTTTTCTTCAGCCATTTTGTTTCGCCTCCTTAATTAAATTAAAATGGGAGATCATCGTCAGTATCAAGCAGCGGTGAAAAATCATCATCGGCTAAATCCTGAGGCACTTGCGGAGCAGGTGCCGCCTGCGTTGCTGATGCAGATGCCGGTGCGGAATATGAAACCGAACCGTTACTTTCCTGACTTCTTTTACTTTCGCCAAAGCTAACTTCGCTTGCAACAACTTCGGTTGCATAGTTACGCTTTCCATCCTGACCTTCCCAGCTTCTGGTCGATATACGACCGATAACAATAATCATCTTGCCTTTGGAAAAATAGTTGCTGACAAATTCAGCGGTTTTATTCCAGGCAACACAATTAATAAAATCTGTCTGTCTGTTTTCACCATAGCCGTTGTCTATGGCGATAGAAAAACTACAAACAGCCGTGCCCGTACCTGTATGACGAAGCTCAGGGTCACGGGTGAGCCTACCCATTAAAATTACCTTGTTAATCATGGATTACTCCTCCTCAGATTTTACAACGATGTCACGGATAATACCGTCGGTGATTCCGTAAACACGCTCAAGCTCAGCCGGGAAATCAGTTCCTGACTTAAAGTTGATCAAAACATAATAGCCTTCTGTCAAATCGTTGATGGGATACGCAAGTCTTCTCTTGCCCCAATCGTCAACGCTGACGATTTCGCCGTTTGCTTCAATCAATGACTTAAACTTTTCAACTAATGCTGTGATTTCTTCTTCAGCTTTAGTTGCATCAATAACGAAAATTGTTTCGTACTTATTGATTTTTTCTGCCATCTCTTGTCACCTCCTTTTGGACTTTGACCCTCGTCCTTGACGAGAGTAAGGGTGTTATATTTCATAACTTAATAATTATATTACAAAAATTAAGATATGTCAAGAATAATTTTCAAATTTTTTTCATATATTTTATAAAAAACGGACAAGGGGTGCAGAAAATATATGCGAAAGATAATAGCTGTCTTCATCATTATTGTATTGACGATTTTTGCCGTTCCGATGACTATTTCATCGGTTTTTAGGCTTACTGAAAATAAAGCCGAACCAATCGCGGACGGCGATGCAATAACCGCCGGAAGTTTTTCTCAGCCGTTTAGCATAAGCGTCTGGAACACCGAAACAAACAAGGTTGAAAATATTGAGTTTGAGGAATACATAACAGGCGTTTTGGCGGGGGAAATGCCGCCTACTTATAGTATAGAGGCGCTTAAGGCTCAGGCTGTTGCGGCGCGGAGTTTCATATTAAGTAAGGCGGAAGATTATTTTTCGGGGAAGATTCCCGAACAGCATCACGGCGCGATGATATGTACGGATCCGGGTCACTGTAAGGCGTGGAACAAGCTTTCGTCCGCCAAAAAGACGTGGGATATACGATATGCGAACGATTATGAAAATAAGATAAAAAGTGCCGTTTCGCTTACTTCGGGTGAATATATGACTTATGACAACAAGGTGGTTAAGGCATATTTTTATGCAATGAGCAGCGGCAGAACAGAGAACGTCAAGGATGTGTGGGGGGTGGCTCTTCCGTATTTAAAATCGGTCAGCAGCAGAGAGGATATAGGAAGCGACGGGTTTGAGTCGATGTTTACTATAGAAAAGGACGCTTTTATACAAAGGCTTAAAGCGCAAAGGCCGAATATTGAGATTTCGGACATATATTCAATGGTTTCCGGCATAAAACGGACGGAGGGCGGCGGAGTAGACAAAATCAAAATCGGAAACGAAGAGTTCAGCGGGACGGAAATAAGAAAAATTTTTGACCTCAGAAGTACGAATTTTGATGTTGAATATAAAAATAATAAGGTAACGTTCAGAGTGAAGGGTTACGGTCACGGAGTGGGAATGAGTCAGAACGGAGCAAATGTGTTGGCGGAATCCGGGATGAAGTATGATGAGATACTAAAACACTATTACAGCGGGGTCAGTATCGTCAATTTGTATAAAAAAGGCTGATTAATTTCTATGTTAAAATTAAGAAGAAAAAGCCAAAAGTTCTTTAAAAATTCATATTTTCGTGATAAAATAAAAATATAAGATTTATTTTATTATGAAAGGCTATGAAGTTAAATGACAGAGAAATATGTATTGACTTTCGCGAGACAGTTCGGAAGCGGGGGTCACGAGGTTGCAAAAACTACTGCGGAGATACTTGGGATTCCGTTTTATGATAAAGAATTGATTGCTATAGCGGCCAAAGAGAGCGGTTTGTCAGAACATTTGTTCGACGGGCTTGACGAAAAGCCGACGAACAGTTTTTTGTATTCGCTTGTTATGGGCGTCCAGTCGGGGGCAAGCACCTATTGCCGATACGGCGATGTAACCGGTTCAGACAACATATTTAGGATTCAGGCTCAGGTTATACGACAGATTGCCGATAAGGGACCGTGTGTTATTGTGGGAAGGTGTGCCGATTATATTCTTCGTGATTACGAAAATCTTGTAAGTGTTTTTGTTCATGCTGATATGGAACAGAGAACCGCCCGAATTATGAAGCGTTATAACCTAAAAGAAAAGAACGCTGAGGACTACATAAACAAAACGGATAAGCGGCGAAATTCTTTTTATAACTTCTATACGAACAGAATCTGGGGAAGTGTAGAAAATTATAACCTGGCAATCGATACAGCACAGGTCGGAATAAAAAATGCGGCTGAAATTATTGCCGATTATGTAAAAAAACTTACGTGAGCGATTTTCACTCACGTAAGTTTTTTTGTTATTTGCTGAACTTATATTCTGTTGTGCTGTCAAATTTTTCGCCGGCTTTAAGAAAACACGACGGAAAATGTGAAATGTTTGCTGAATTCGGAAAGAACTGAGTCTCAAAGCAAACAGCGTGGTGAGCGTCATAAACGGCGCCGTCCTTACAGATTCGGTCGGGGGTCAAGAAATTTCCGCTGTAAATCTGGATTCCGGGCAGATCCGTAAATGTTTCCATTTTGATTCCGGTTTTGTCGCCGATAAATTCCGCCGCCTTGCGGAAACCTCTTCCGTCAATACAGAAGTTGTGGTCAAAACCGCCGAACAGCTTTATCTGATCTGAGTCAGAATTGAAGATATCGCTCATCGTTACGGGGGAGGTTAGGTCGAAGACCGTTCCCTCAGACGAAAGAATCTCGCCGGTCGGAACGCAGGTTGGTTTATTCGGAGTATGGAAGTGAGAGTTTAGCATAATCGTATGATTATCTACAGTTCCGCTTGTGTGACCGTTAAGATTAAAGTATGAGTGATTTGTGAAGTTTGCAATCGTGTCTTTGTCACAGGTTGCCTCATAATGAATACTGAGCGAATTTTCGGTTGTCACAGTATATGTAACCTTAACCTTCATCGTTCCGGGAAAGCCTTCCTCTCCGTCGGGGCTTGTAAGCGAAAGAACGAGCTGTGGCTCATCCTTGTCGATCGTTTCCGCTTCCCATACCTTTCGGTTAAAGCCGAATATTCCGCCGTGAAGATTGTTCTCGCCGTTGTTCTTGGCAAGGGTATAAGTTTCTCCGTTTATCGAGAATTTTGAATTTTCAATTCGGTTTGAATTTCTTCCTATTAACGCGCCCAAACAACCGTCGTTTGTCAGGTATTCATCAAGGCTGTCCCTTCCGAGAACGACATCCGTACCGTCAAATACGATTCTTTTGATTATTCCGCCGTAATTTGTTATTTGAACATAAAACGAATCGCTGCATTTTAATGTAAATAAAAATACCTCCGCTCCGTCTTTTGTTCCGAAATGTTCTTTAGTTATCATAATTTTACCTCCGTTTGTTTATGTTAATAAATTTTTATACTGTGAATAATGTTCCTGTAATAAGTGAAAAAAGTATCACGATTATGCCCAATATAATGCGATAATAGCCAAAAATCTTAAAGTCATGGTTTCTTACATAGCTTACAAGAAGCTTTACCGCTGCCATAGAGACAAGATATGCAACAATCATACTTATTATAAGAAGTGACCATTCGGTTCCGGTCATAGCATAATCATTTGTGACTATCTTTAAAAAGCTGACGCCGAACATAACGGGAATGGCAAGGAAAAATGAAAATTCCGCCGCAAGACTTCGCGAACAGCCGATAAGAATTGCGCCGAGTATTGTTGCACCGGAACGCGACGTGCCGGGCACAATCGATAAAACCTGAAACATTCCTATTAGGAAAGCAGTTTTATATGTCATCTCACTCATTTGGTTAATCTTTGAAGTTTTTTCTTTTCTCTCAACAAGAATGAATGCAACGCCATAGACGATAAGCATGACGCTGACAACAAAAGGCGTTGAAATCGTGTCCATAAAATCGTTGAGCATAAGACCGATAACCGCGGCGGGAATACATGCGATTATAACCTTAAACCACATTTGCCAGGTATCAGCCTTTTCTTTTGCGGTTTTGGACGGAGAAAAAGGATTCAGCTTTTTAAAATATAGCGTCACTATGGCTAAGATAGCGCCGAGCTGGATTACATACAAAAATATCTGCGAACCGAAAAAACCGTGAGCGGTGTTCAAAAACTTGTTCACAAGAATCATATGGCCCGTACTGCTGATAGGAAGCCACTCGGTTATTCCTTCGACAATTCCGAGTATGATTGCCTTTAAAACATTAATTATAAACATAGTTAGTCTCCTTTAAACTATTATTTTATATCATTTATATTGTACGGCGTCGTCTGATATACAAAATAATTCAGCCAGTTTGAATATAAGAGATTGGCGTGAGCTCGCCAAAGCATTCTCGGTTGCCTTGACGAGTCATCACCGGGAAAGTAATTTTTAGGAACGTCAATATCAAGTCCCTTATCTTTATCTCTGAAATATTCCTTTGCGAGTGTGTCGGCATCGTATTCCGAGTGACCGGATATAAAGAACTGACGTTCGCTTTTTGCGGTCACAATGTATACCCCGGCCTCATCTGATTTCGCAAGAATCTCAAGCTCGGGTACCTTTTTAATATCCGCTTCATAAAATTCAGTATGTCTTGATTGAGGAACATAGAATTCGTCATCAAAGCCGCGAAGCAGTATTTTATGTTTCTTTTCGGGAACAACATTATGCTTGTATACGCCGAACAGCTTCTTTTTAAGCGGATATTTTGGGATTCCGTAATGATAATAGAGCGCCGCCTGAGCACCCCAGCAAATATGAAATGTAGAGGTGACGTTTGTCTTTGTCCATTCCATAATCTCACAAAGCTCATCCCAATAATCAACTTCTTCAAAGTCAAGGGTTTCAACCGGTGCGCCGGTTATAATCATTCCGTCAAACTTTTGATGTTTAAAGTCGTCGAATATTCCGTAGAAGGTTTTTATATGACTGACCGATGTGTTCTTTGAATGATGGCTTTTTGTGTGCATAAAGCTTATGTCAACCTGAAGGGGAGAGTTTCCGAGCATTCTGAGAAGCTGTGTTTCGGTCGAAATTTTTGTCGGCATAAGGTTTAATATCAATATCTTCAGAGGACGAATATCCTGTGTCAACGCACGGTTTTCGGTCATTACAAATATATTTTCACTTCCGAGAGTTTCAATGGCAGGAAGATTATCCTGAACTCTTATCGGCATAATATCACATCCCGGCTTAAGTTTTTGATTTTTTGTATTCCGAGGTACAGTATAACACATTTATAAGAATTAGTAAAGCAATTTTTGTATATACTAAGTAAAATTAAAAAAAGGGAGATTTGATATGAGTGAAACAGAAAACGATTCAAGTAAAAATGAATTAAATAAAAATGATAAGATAAAGGAGCTTTCAAGTGTTGAAATCAGAAGCTCGCGCGCGAGAATATACTGTTTGACCGTTGTGGGCGAAATAGAAGGGCATATTATTTCGCCGCCGACAGTAAAGGTCACCAAGTACGAGCATATTATCCCCGAACTTGTAAGAGTAGAGGAGGATTCGGAAATTGACGCGCTTATGATACTTTTAAATACGGTCGGCGGCGATGTAGAGGCGGGGCTTGCTATATCAGAGCTTATTTCAAGTATGAAAAAGCCGACTGTTTCAATCGTTCTCGGCGGCGGTCACAGCATAGGTGTTCCGCTCGCCGTTTCGACTGACTTTTCACTCATCGTACCGTCGGCAACGATGACGGTTCATCCGATTAGAACAACGGGAACAACAATAACGGCGCCCCAGACCTTTGAACAGATGTATAAACTTCAGGACAGGCTTATAAGCTTTGTAACAAAACATTCGGGAATAAAAGAGGAAAAGCTGAGAGCAATGATGCTCGACTCGGGAAATATCTCAAACGATATGGGTACGGTTCTTTTTGGAGAAGAGGCAGTAGAATGTGGGTTGATTAATAAAATCGGCGGTCTTTCGGATGCGATTTCACACATAAACAGTTTGGTTGAGAACGAAAAATAAAATAAATTTTTTAATCTTTATTAAAATTTAAAAAATATTAAAAAAATTTCATAAATTTACTTGACAGCTTAACCAAAAAAAGATATAATTGATAAGTAGAATTTTTCACCTTGACATCTTAGTGTTGACCATACTCAGAGGGGGGGTAGTACCATGGCTGAAATCAGAGTTAAAGATAACGAATCATTAGATAGTGCGCTGCGCCGTTTTAAACGCTCGTGCGCTAAGGCCGGTGTTTTGTCAGAAGTCAGAAAGAGAGAACACTACGAAAAGCCCAGCGTAAGACGTAAGAAAAAGTCCGAGGCTGCAAGAAAACGTAAATTCAGATAGTTTATGTTGGCGAGGGGTTATCCCTCGCCATTTCGTTTATGCGTCCTTTTATACTCCGTCGGAAGCATCTGATAGGTTTTCTTGAATTCGGACGAGAACTTACTTTGGCTGTCATATCCTACTGACTTGGCGGCTTCGGATATGCTGACGCCGCTTCTTAACAGCTTTGCCGCCTTCTCCATTCTATGCTCTTTTATATGAGCCGCTATTGAGTTCCCGTATACGGATTTGAACAAAATCTTCATTGTTGACGGATTTATCGGAAATTGCCGCGACAGCTCTTCGATTGTAATTCTTCGGTCGAGGTTTTCGGTTAATCTGTCGTGAATTTGTTTTATCATTTCTATATGGTCGGGTCTGAAGCCGTTTGTCTCTCTGACCGATTTTAAGTCAAGCCGATAGAGGTACAGAAAAAGCTCTTGAAGCTTTAACTTGTAATATGCGTTTTTAAGTTCGTACGGGATTCCGAAGAATCCGTCAAATATGCCTTTTGTTGTTTCTGAGCCGGGGAAGGTAATAAAATCCCTCTCGGTGCAGAATTTTTTATAGATATCCTCACCGGTGACGGGAGTTTCAGCCAAAAGCTCGGTCAGGTTCCGATTGCAATTTTTTAAGTCAACATAAATCGAAAGCCCACTATAGCTTCCGTTCGGGAAGGTTATGTCTAAGCCCGAGCATACGCCCTTTGTGTGAATTGTGAAATCGCCCGAACCGAGATAAACGGTCGAACCGTCTTGCGTTTTCCAGCCTATTCTTCCGCTTTGACAATAGTTTATTTCGATTATTTCGTGTTCGGGTTTATGCCGGCAGGAACTTTCTTGTAAATTATATTCACAGAACGCAAGTTCTATTCCGGGGTATAATTTATAGGTATTTGTTTTTTTCATAATAATGTATTCTCCGATAATTTTTATTCAGGACAGGATATTTCCATAACCTTTTCGATTGCGAGGTGAAGCATATTGCTCTGTTCGGTATCGGCGGCCTTATAATAAACCTCCTTGCCGCGGCGGCTGCTTACAATCAGATTATTCGCCTTAAGCCGGCTTAAATGATGCGAAACAGCGGGGCTTGTCATATTGACAAGCGCCGAGATGTTGGTGACGCACTCTTCGCAGTGACAAAGAAGCCAGAAAATCCTAAGCCTGCTATAATCCGAAAGCTGTTTGAAAACCTCTGCTACAATTTGAAAGTTGTCGGTTTTATCAAGCTGTTCCCTTAAATGCTCTGCTCTTTCATCATCGTTGTGATGGTGCGGAAGAACGTTTTCGCTCATAATTATCATCCTTTCATTTATTAATATTGCTGAAATTAACCCATTTAGAAATCTTTTTCGCCCTTTTGGGAGAAAGATAGGTTAAACTGTTGACATTTAACTTTTATTCTATTATACTGCAAATATAAAGATTAAACAAGTGCTTAATTGTTTAAATATTAAATTGTTCAGGAGGAATGAATTATGAAAAAAGCATATAAGATTGAGGTTGATTGTGCGAATTGCGCTAACTTAATGGAGGAAGCGGCAAATAAAACGGATGGTGTTAAAAGCGCGGCTGTTAATTTTATGCTTCAGAAGATGACGGTTGAATTTGACGAGGGTAAGGCCCCCGAGGATGTTATGCCTATGGTCCTGAAAAGCTGTAGAAAGGTTGAAGATGACTGCGAAATATTTTTCTGAGTATAAATAAAAAGAAAGGCGCGTGATATATATGAACAAAAAGCAGAAGAAGATGCTGGTTCGTATTATTATTTCGGCTCTGTTATTGATTGGTGCAAGCATTATCCCGAAAACAGATTCGCTTAAGCTTGTGAGGCTTCCGCTGTACCTGGCGGCGTATCTGGTAATAGGCTATGATATACTAAAAAAAGCGGCTAAGGGCGTTATAAACCGCCGTCCGTTCGATGAAAACTTTCTTATGGCGGTCGCCACGGTCGGGGCTATTGCCCTTGCTGTTTATGAAAAATCGGGTGACTTCGGCGAGGCAGTCTCAGTTATGCTTTTTTACCAGATTGGCGAGCTTTTCCAGAGCTATGCCGTCGGAAAAAGCAGGAGAAGCATCACATCGCTTATGGATATTCGCCCCGACTATGCCAATATAGAAAAAGACGGGAACATTGAAAAGGTTGACCCCGACGAGGTTCCGGTGGGAAGTATAATTGTGGTTCAGCCGGGCGAGAAAATTCCTATCGACGGAATAGTCGAAGAGGGCCAGTCCTCTCTAAATACTGCGGCGCTTACGGGTGAAAGTATGCCGAGGGATGCGCGAATGGGCGACGCCGTTATAAGCGGCTGTATTAATATGACGGGTGTTTTAAAGATAAAGACAACAAAGGAATTTACTGAGTCGACCGTATCGAAAATTCTTGAACTTGTCGAAAATTCAAGCTCGCGCAAGTCGCGTTCCGAGAACTTTATTTCAAAGTTCGCGAGAATTTATACCCCGGCTGTGTGCTTTAGTGCGCTTGCCCTTGCGATAATTCCGCCGGTTGTCAGAGGTCTTATTATGGGTCTCGGCGCCGAGTGGCACGTATGGATATACCGCGCATTGACATTCCTTGTTATAAGCTGTCCCTGTGCGCTTGTTATAAGTATTCCGCTCAGCTTCTTCGCCGGTCTCGGCGGAGCGAGCAGGGAGGGCGTTCTTATAAAGGGGTCAAATTATCTTGAAACCCTGTCACAGGTTAAAACCGTTGCATTTGATAAGACGGGAACTCTCACAAAAGGCGTTTTTGAGGTGAACGGCGTTCATCACAACAAGCTCGTAAACGAAAAGCTTCTTGAGTATGCGGCTCTCGCCGAATGTTCTTCATCGCATCCAATAGCCAAAAGCCTTATGCAGGCCTGCGGCCGACAGCTCGACAGAGACAGGGTATCCGATATTAAAGAAATCAGCGGAAACGGTGTGACGGCGATAGTTGACGGTATGAAGGTTGCGGTCGGAAACAGCAAGCTGATGAAAAGTCTTAACATACCATATCTTGACTGTCATTGTGTCGGCACCATTGTTCACATAGCTATTAACGGTGAGTATGCGGGGCATATCGTCATCTCGGACGTTGAAAAGCCCGGAGTTAAACTTGCAATATCAGAACTTAAACGGGTCGGTGTCGAAAAGACAGTTATGCTGACAGGTGATGCAAAGAAGGTTGCTGACAGGGTTGCGGCTGACCTCGGTGTAGATGAGGTCTATAGCGAACTTCTGCCGGGTGACAAGGTTGAACAGGTCGAAAGACTTCTCTCTAAAAACAAAAAGAACGAAAAGCTTGCCTTTGTCGGTGACGGAATTAATGACGCACCTGTGCTCTCGCGTGCCGATATAGGAATAGCGATGGGCGCGATTGGCTCGGACGCGGCAATCGAGGCGGCGGATGTTGTTCTTATGGATGATGACCCGATGAAGATTTCAAAGGCAATAAAAATTTCGCGGAAGTGTATCTCTATCGTTTATCAGAATATAGTTTTCGCGCTCGGAATCAAGTTCCTTTGCCTGCTTTTAAGCGCGCTCGGTATAGCGAATATGTGGGCGGCAATTTTCGCCGATGTCGGCGTTATGGTTATCGCCGTTCTTAATGCGATAAGAGCACTTAAAACGTCTTGAAACATATAAAAACCGCGGAGAAATCCGCGGTTTCAGACTGTCGAAAAAGTTATTTTCAGCAAGAAATTGCTTTGAACTGACTGCCCTAAGCCCATAAATCCGCCGCCGCGCCCGTTACGGCAATGTAGCAATATCTTGCCGAAAGCATTGT
>CADBUP010000149.1 GCA_902797885.1 uncultured Ruminococcus sp. | reverse complement strand
TTTTTCGGAAACGGAAGCGACAAGGATATAGCCGGATATTTCAAAAAGGATTATGAGAAATACAAAAGCGATATAGCCTGGACGGGTTCTAATGTTTCGGGCAGCTCTAAAGACACAAAAATCACACAAAGCACAGTTGTGAGCGAAAGCGGCGGCAGGGGCGGAGCAAGACCTAACCCGATGATAGGAAGAAACACTCTCGGCGGCGATATTGAACTCTATATCATTAATTATGACGGAAAGATTATGTTTCCGGCTGTTCCGGGAACGGTCAGCCTCGAAACATACAGACGCGGTACCCCGGGTAAGCTGACGTTTTCGGTATTAAAGACAAATGAACTTGATTTTTCAAGAGGTGCACAGGTCATTTTAAAGTCGCACGGCATAGGCGTGTTTTATGGCTTTGTGTTCGAGAAAATCAACGGAACGGGTTCTGAAATTAAGGTTACCGCGTATGACCAACTAAGATATTTTAAAAATAAGGACTGTTATGTTTACCGGAATAAAACGGCGGCAGAACTTATTAAAATGATAGCCGATGACCACAATTTGGTCTGCGGCGAAATGCCTGACACGGGCTATAAAATACCGCTTCGGGTTGAGGATAACGCAACGCTTTTCGACATAGTTCAGAATGCGTTTGATTTAACTTTATATAACACAGGTGATATGTATGTCTTGATTGATGATTTCGGAAGGCTTTCAATTAAGAAGCCGAAGGATTGGATTTATGATGTGGTAATCGACAGGGAAACGGCTGAAAGCTTTGAATATACGACATCAATTAATGATGACGTGTATACGCGAATCAAGCTCTATTATGATAACGAGGATACGGGCACAAGGGAAATCTATATCCAAAACAACGAAGAGAAAATTAACCGCTGGGGCGTACTTCAAATGTGTGAGAGTATTGAAGAAGGTGAGAACGGGGCGCAAAAGGCGGCGCTTCTTTCAAAATTATACGGGCAGGAATCGAAAACCCTGACTGTTTCAAACGCTTTCGGTTCACCTGAAATCAAAGGCGGATGCGCTGTTTGCGTTATGCTTGATGTGGGCGAAAGGGTTATACAGAATTTTATGCTTGTTGAAAGCGTAAAGCACAAATTTTCAGAGGGGAAGCATACGATGGACCTGACACTTCTCGGAGGTGACATACAAAGTGAGCAGTAATTTAGGTGCAATGGCAAAATTTATTGAAACAATAAGACGGATAGCCGTTCAGACGGTAAACTCAATGAACCTGACAAAGGCAGTTATAGGCACAGTACAATCGATAGAACCGCTTACGGTATTCATAGACGCAAAATTAACATTACCGGCGGAATGTTTGATTGTTCCGGCATATCTTAAACCGATTGAAGCATACACAGAGGGCGAGTATCCGATTAAGGTCAAGATAGACAACGTGTTAAAAAGCGGTGATAAAGTTATTCTCCTGCGGATGCAAGGCGGACAGAAATTCGTAATTATGGGGGTGGTTTCGTGATTCCGAATGTCAGTATAACTCCCGAGGGATTTGAAATATCCGCACAGGATTTTGGCGCGGATAAAACATACAGTATTGATTTTGATACCGGACGGATGGGAAAGCCGATTGATGAAACAGAAGCGCTCAAACAGACAATATATTGTATTTTGCGCACAGAACGATATGCTTGGACTATCTATAGCCGAAATTATGGTATAGAGCTTGATGAGCTGTACGGTCAGCCGCGAAAGTTTGTTATGCCAAAGCTCATACAGCGTATAACAGACGCGCTTATGCAGGACGCACGAATTGTCAGTATATCTGAATTTCACTTTTCGCGGGCGGAACGCAACGCAATAGCGGTCAGCTTTGTGGTTGATACGGTATATAACAATAAAATAAACATTACGGATAAGGTTGTGATTTAATTGTTTGAAGATAAGACATATAATAACATTTTGTCGGATTTGCTCAAAAAGGTTCCGAGCGATTTGGATAAACGCGAAGGCTCTGTTATGTATAATGCCCTCGCCCCCGCCGCTATGGAATTAGCTCAGCTTTACATCGATTTGGAGGGGGTACTGAATGAAGCCTTTGCTGATACCGCAAGCCGGTATTACCTGATTAAACGTGCTCAGGAACGCGGCCTGTCACCGAGAACCGCAACATATGCGACTGTTAAGGGAAAGTTTAATATATCAATTCCGAATAACACAAGATTTTCGGGCGGAACGCTTAATTATATAGTTACTGATGAGATAGAACATAAAGATGATTTTTATTATTATCGGTTAATGTGCGAATCACCCGGAAGAAACGGAAACGATTATATAGGCGCATTGATTCCGATTAGCACAGACGGGCTTGACGGACTGACGCACGCCGAGATTACGGAAACCCTTATAAACGGTGAAGATGACGAGGATGTCGAAAGCTTCAGAACGCGATATTTTTCAAGTATTACTTCACAGGCGTTCGGCGGTAATCAAGCGGATTATATTGAAAAGGCAACAAACTTACAGGGCGTTGGCGGCGTGAGGGTTTATCCGACGTGGAACGGCGGGGGAACAGTTAAGCTTGTAATAGTTACGTCTGACTTTGATGTTCCGTCGGCCGAGCTTGTAAGCGAAGTGCAGGAGGCGTTTGACCCGAAGAATAAACAAGGGGAAGGCGTGGGGCTTGCTCCTATCGGGCATATCGTTACAGTAGAAGGAGCGACATCAGACACCATCGCGGTCACATTAAAATGTGTATATGAGACCGATTATGAATGGGAGGATGTAAAGCAAAATGTCAGGACCGCTATTCAAGAGTATTTAGCCGAGCTTAATCGAATATGGAAAGAAGCCGAGAGCGGCGGTATAGTTGTGCGTATATCCCATATAGAAAGCCGGGTGCTGGGTGTTTCGGGAATCAAGGACGCAACGGCTAAGATTAACGGAGCAGACAGTAACTATGAAGCAGCGGTGAATACTGTGGTCTCGCTCGGAGCATTGACGGAGGTGACAGAATGAGACTCCCTGTGACGCTGATAAATTACCTTCCCGAGTTTTTAAGGGAAATACGCGAATACAGTCAAATAATGAATATAACGGGATACGAAATCGAACAGGCGGAGCGCAGTAGACGTTCCGTTTTGGAAAACACATTTATTGATGACCTGAATGAGTTGGGAATAGAGCGCTGGGAGAAAATGCTTAATCTGCATCCAAAAGATACAGAAACAAAAGCAGATAGGATTTTCCGAATAAAGTCATATATGACAGGTGACAGACCGTATACGCTGATAGCGCTGACAAGACAGCTGGAACAGCTTTGCGGCGGTTCTGAACGAGTGACAATAAAGCTTGAAGCCGATAAGTACACGTTAAAAGTTGAAATTTCATTAAAGGCAAAAAATCAGATGGATGAGGTAACAAAGATTATAAAGAAAATGCTGCCTTGTAATATGATACTTGATTGCGGCTTAAAGTACAATAAGTACAATATGCTTAAACCCTACACGTACGGTCAGCTATCGAAATACACAAACACACAGCTTCGCGAAAGCGTGTTAGGAGGGAACTAACATATGAAATATACAAAAAATTTAAACCTTAAAAAACCGGAACAGGACGATTTTTATAATGTCGAAAATGACAATGACAATATGGATAAAATCGATGCAGAACTTGCAAAAAAAGGCGATATGCTCAAAAACGTGTACGACACAGATAAATCGGGGGTTGTGGACAATTCGGAAAGGCTCGGCGGAAAAGAGCCTGACTATTACACAAATATCTCCAACCTGAAACAGCCGGGCGGTTATGTCATATTTAACTGCGGTTCGGCGACCGAAGTGATTTAAGGAGGGGCATTATGCAAATTAACATACCTTTCACGCTTGACGTGACGCGGCATACACACGTGCATC
>CADBUP010000148.1 GCA_902797885.1 uncultured Ruminococcus sp. | reverse complement strand
GGTTGTCGGCTCGTTTGTCGGCGCAACGCATCCGAATATTATATTCGGAAAGCTGACAAAAGCGACTCCGGATGGAAGGTATGAGGGCGATGCTTTCACAATGGGAATAACTCAAAGCGAGGGAAAGGACAAAGACGGACTTACGGCGTTGCTTAATTCGATTGCAAAGCTTGATTACCGCAAGTTTTGCGGCTGTATTGTCAGCAATATAAAAATGGATAAGAGTATGGCGGATTCCGATGAAAAGCTTGCAAAGCTTTCGCAAATGTATTATACGTTTTTACAAAAAGGCGGAATGCAGCTTCAGATTAACTATCTTTCGCAAAAAGAACTGATTGCGGCGCAGAAAAATCCGGAAAAATATCAGAACCTTGTTGTTCGTGTAACAGGGTATTCGGGGTACTTTACTCGGTTTGATACCGACCTTCAAAACGATATTATCAGAAGGACGGTTGAAAAGGCGTAATGATATTTGTTTTACAAATATCATTACGCAGTTCGGTTGAGAGAGCTTTTATGTAAAAGTTAAAGCCTTTGTCGTTCGGATGGAGATATGAGTCACGATAATATGCCGTATCCTTCGGGATAAATTTTATTCCATCGATAAAATGAATGTTAGGATGTTGTGTTGAAATTTTATATATTGTATCGGCAACCCTTGAAAAATCACCAAGCTCGTGCTTTTCGGCAGAATCGGCACGCCATATCGGGGCTATTGCCACTATACTTGTGTTTGGATAGTTTTGTATAAGATTCTCAAAGAAAGTCTTGCATCTTATATTAAAGCTTTCAAAGCTAGAACCTCTCCATTCGTTTGTGCCATAGGCAACGGTAATCAGGTCGGGGGTAAAGGTTGATTTTACATTGGAGAGTTCAGGCATAAAAACAGAGCCGCCGATACCCTTGTTGATAACCTCGGCATTAAGCAGGTCGGTGAGACGTGAGGCATAGGAAAGGGAGGTAGATTCTGCGTCATATCCCTGCGTGATGGAATCGCCGTACATAATTATTTTTTTATGCTTGGTAACAGGAATTACTGTGGCGTTATCGTCAAGCTCAATCTCTTTTATCATTCCTTGAACCGACCAAGGAAAGTATATGCAGATTCGTTTTAATCCGACAGGAAGTTTAAATATTTTTTCTTTATCTGAAAGTGAATATTTTTTATACGGATATTGAGGGGACTTGTTGAAGTTTTTTATCTGTCATATCATATTGCCGTTGCTGTAGATGTCAAATGAATAGAAGCTTCTCCCGTGGGGATTCGATTCGGCGGTGCAGACTGCTGTTTTAAGCAGTCTGCTGTCCGTTTTAAATTCAAGGCGAATGCCTGCGGTTGAAAAGCTGTTATCTTGCCCATAGGTTAATACGCTGCGTTCATGTTTTGAAAATCTTGAAAATATGATTTTATTGTCGTTTCTTTCTGTGTAGCTTGCGCCGTGTGTAAGTGAACGTATTGTTTCATAACTTAACTTCATATTTTAACCTCTATTCAGCTTTCTCTTATGAAAAGTATACCATACGGAAGCATCATTGTCAAGGCGGGCATATTTAAGGCAGAAAACATCAGTCGGATTTCTGCCTGCCTTTGTTTGCCTCTGCCAGATTATATTAACTATTACACTACCTCTTTAAAACCTTCACCGATAACCTCGTTAACATTGCTTATGATAACAAAGGCGTTTTTGTCGATATCTTTAATCAGACTCATATAAGAAGGAAGCTCTTTTGGGGTTACAACGCACAAAAGCATAAGAGAATTTTCGTTGGAATACATTCCGATGCACGGTATGCCGGTGACTCCGCGTTCGTACTTGTTCAGAATGTAATCCGAGATTCTGCTTGCTTCTTTTGAAAATATTCTAAGCATTTTTGCTTCATCACCGAATATAAGTATCTTATCGGTTATTATAGAAGATACAAACAAGGCTATAATCGAATATACAGTCACCGTATAGTTTTTAAATACTATTCCCGACATAACAACAATAAGACAATCTATTATCATTATAAGCTTTGCAAGCGAAATATGGGGAAAGCAATTTTTTAAAATCAGACCGGCAAAGTCGCTTCCGCCGGTAGATGCGCCGGTTTTCACAATCATACCTACGCCGGCACCCATTAATACACCTCCTGATAAAACGCCGATGAATTCGTTTTGTGAATATGTCGGAATATGACTTGTAAGTTCTAAGCAGACAGATAACAATACAATTCCGGTCGCGGTTTGAACAACGGCATATTTTCCGAGATATTTATAACCGAAAATAAAAAGAAGCGCATTGAAAAACAGGTTTGTAAGCGATATTTTTATTCCGAACAAATAGAAGAGTACCGTACCGATTGTGGAAATTCCTCCTGCCGAAATTTTGTTCGGCAGGAGAAAAACGTTTATAGAGACGGAAAGCAGAACACAGCCCAAAAGCAAAAATATAAAATCCGTCAAAAACTTTATCATAGGTTTTTTCATATCTATATCAATCCTTGTTCGGTTAAGTCTTTGTATATTTCGTTATGAATTTCTTCTCTCATTTTTTCTATTACACCATAGTCATAGCCTTTGAAATTATTTTTCATATTCAAAAATCTTGTGGCATTGGTTAAAATTATTACATATAAATCTTTTTCCCGATTAAAAAAGAGAGATGTTCCGGTATGTCCGCAATGCCCGAAACTTCCGATAGGAAAGAGCCTTCCCGTTTGCTTATAATTTTCATCGACAAAAAGCCAGCCGAGCCCCCAGGCTTCGCCGAGACCTTCAGTATAGTTTTTTTCGGCCAAATCAAACATTTCTTCGGAATATAAAATGTTACTTTCCTCCATTACGGCATCGGCAAATTTTTTAATGTCGCCAAGTGTAAAGAACTGTCCGCCGGAGCCTGCGCTTGTTTTTAATACGCGTATATTTTCATCGTCCCAGGGATGGCTGAGCCCGTCTAAGCTTTCGC
>CADBUP010000147.1 GCA_902797885.1 uncultured Ruminococcus sp. | reverse complement strand
TGGTGGAGGGAGATGGATTCGAACCATCGAAGCAAGAAGCAACAGATTTACAGTCTGCCCCCTTTGGCCACTCGGGAACCCCTCCGTATTAAGTTTTATATCTCGCTTGGGCTTGCCCCCTATCAGCGACGACTTTGTTAGTATACCACGTTACGACATATTTGTCAATACTTTTTTCAAAAAAAATATTATTTTTTTTGAAAAATATATTTCACCCGCCGCAAGGCCCGTTATAACAAGCCCCGCGGCATTTTCGTGTCATACATAAAATCAGGCAATCCCGATTTCCCTGAATTTTTTATAGCGGCCCTCGGCACGCTTGGTATCCGAAATCGGTAAAAGCTCTTTCAAATATCCGACAAGCGTTTCTTTTAGGTTATCGCTTATCTGTTCGTTGGAAAGACCGTTTTCGCGGATAATCTTATCCGCAATCTTAAAGTCATACAAATCCTGAGCCGTCAGCTTGAGTGCCGCACTCGCCTCGGGCGCCATCTTCGCATCCTTCCACAGGATGCTGGCGCATCCCTCGGGCGAAATAACCGAATATACAGCGTTTTCAAGCATTATGATTTTATCCGCCACCGACAGAGCAAGCGCCCCGCCGCTTCCGCCCTCGCCCGCAACAACGGCGATTATCGGCGTCTTTAGCGTCATCATCTCCATAAGGTTATCGGCTATCGCCTGACCCTGGCCGCGTTCCTCGGCGTCCATTCCGCAGTACGCGCCCGAGCTTCCTATAAAGCATATAATCGGTCTTTTAAACTTCTCTGCCTCTTTCATCAGCCGAAGCGCCTTTCGGTAACCCTCGGGCGAAGGACAGCCAAAGTGTCTCTGCATCCTCTCGGCTATGTTGTCACCGCGTTCCATAGCGATAACCGTTACCGGAAGCCCGTCAAGGAAGCCGATTCCGCCGACTATCGCCTTGTCATCCCGATACTTTCTGTCGCCGTGAAGCTCGATAAATCCGTCAATCATATGTTCAATATAATAGGCGCCCATCGGCCGCTTTCCGTCACGTGCCGCCTGAACCCTCTCATAAGCATTATTATCCGCCATGTTTTTAAGCCTCCTCTTAAAGCATACTTCTTATAACCTTTCCGCTTATGGTCTTTGGAAGCTCGTCAACAAACTCAACCTCACGCGGATATTTATAAGGAGCAGTCATAGTCTTAACATAATTCTGAATATCCTTTTTAAGGGTCTCCGATGCCTCGGTTCCCTTTGCAAGAACAACAGTCGCCTTTATTCTCTGACCCCTTATCTCATCCGGAACGCCCGAAACGGCACATTCCAGAACATAAGGAAGTTCCATTATCACATTTTCGACCTCGCTCGGTCCTATTTTATAGCCCGAAGATTTAATTATGTCGTCACACCTTCCAACATACCAATAATATCCGTCCTCGTCCATCCGTGCAAGGTCACACGTATGATACACACCGCCGCGCCATGCCTCGCCGGTAAGCTCGGGGCTTTTGAAATATTCCCTGAAAAGTCCGCACATATCACCGGGAGATGAACGTATGACTATCTCACCTATCTCGTTCGGCTCACAGCGCCTTCCGTCACGGTTTAAAAGCTCTATATTATATGAAGGAACAGGCCTTCCCATTGACCCCGCCTTAGGCTTCATTCCCCTCAGTGTGGCAATAATCAGCGTGGTTTCCGTCTGGCCGAAGCCTTCCATTATATTTATGCCGGTCTGTTCCTTAAACTTATAGAACACCTCGGGGTTCAGCACCTCACCGGCGGTGGTTGCACACCTGATTGAGCTTAAATCATAGTCCGCAAGATTCTCTTTTATCATCATTCTGTAGACCGTCGGCGGAGCGCAAAACGTCACTATATTAAACCGCTTGAACATAGGAAGAATTTCCGCCGCTCTGAATCGGTCAAAGTCATAAACAAAGACACACGCTCCGCAAAGCCATTGCCCGTAGAGCTTTCCCCAGAGAGCCTTTCCCCATCCGGTGTCAGCAACGGTAAAGTGTATTCCGCCCGGGCGAATATCGTGCCAATACTTTGCCGTTACAAAGTGGCCGAGGGGGTATCTGAAATCGTGTTCAACAATCTTAGGATACCCGGTTGTTCCCGATGTAAAAAACATTATCATCGGGTCCCTTCCGGCAGGCGAGTTTTCGGTTCTCTCGAAAATCTCAGGCATAAGGGCGTACTCCGAATCGAAGTCATACCAGCCGTCTTTTTCGCCGCCGACCGCTATTTTTATGTCAAGTCTGCGCGAAAGTCCCTCTGCCTTGTCAACCTTAGCGGGAACATCATCGTCACAGGTACACACGACCGCCGAAATTCCACCGAAATCAAACCGATATTTAAAATCGTCAACCTGAAGCTGGCTTGTTGCCGGAATCGCCACCGCTCCTATTTTATGAAGAGCGAGAATTGCCGTCCAGAAATGATAATGTCTCTTTAAAACAAGCATCACCCTGTCGCCCTTTTTTATTCCGAGTGAAACAAAGTAATTCGCCGCTCGGTTCGACATATCCATAATCTCTCTGAATGTAAAGTTCCGTACATTTTGTTCCGAGTCAAGGTGAAGCATAGCCTGTGCCGTGCCGCATTCTCTTCCCAAAACGTCCATCACGTCAAATGCAAAGTTAAAATCATCGGCGTTCTTAAACCTTATGCTTTTAAGACAGCCGCAAGAGTCCTCCTCTGCGTCAATGAACCTGTTATAAATAATCTCTAATGCATCGAGTACATCCGTTTTTAATGAATCTTTTACATTAATCATAGCTTTTCTCAACCCTTATTATGAATTTTCAAAATATTAGAAACGGTATCCTTAAGCCGTTCTCTTTCCTCGATTATGTCTATAAATCCGTGTTCAAGAAGGAATTCCGAACGCTGGAATCCCTCGGGAAGTTTAGAGCCGGTCGTCTGTTCTATTACCCTTGCCCCCGCAAAGCCGACAAGGGCGTTCGGCTCGGCTATAATCACGTCGCCCTGCATGGCAAAGCTCGCGGTAACACCGCCCGTTGTGGGATCGGTCAATACGGTTATATAAAGAAGCCCCGCATCGCTGTGACGCTTAACCGCTCCGCTGATCTTCGCCATCTGCATAAGCGAGAAGATTCCCTCCTGCATTCTTGCTCCGCCCGACGTGGTAAACCCCACAACGGGAAGTCCCTTCTCAAGGGCAAGTTCAAAAGCACGTGTTATCTTTTCGCCGACAACGGTTCCCATACTTCCCATCATAAACTCCGAATTCATAGCGAAAACAACCGCTTCACTTCCGCCGATAACGCCTATGCCGTATACGACCGCGTCCTTATCATGACTTTTCTTCCGCGCCGCGGCAAGTTTCTCATCGTAATTCGGGAAGTCAATTATATTCTCGCTTTGCATATCAGCGTCAAGTTCTGAGAACTTGTCACAGACCAAATCTATTCGGTCGTGGGCATTCATCCGAAAATATGCTCCGCAATTCTTACAAATCATATGATTCTTTTTAAGTTCCCGATACGATGCCTCGCTTCCGCATTTTTTACAGGTCATTTTCTCGGGTCTAAGCTTCTTTAGTATATCCAGCATCATGTCACCTCGTTTTATCCGTTACCGCAAAGGAAAATTCAGCGGAAACGCAAAGCCTTCCGTCCACATATCCCTCGCCTTTAGCAAAATAAAACGGACTTTTTTCTTTTATAATCTCACATTTGGTTTCAAATACGTCGCCCGGCTTGACCGGATTTCTGAACTTAACCTTGTTAAGTCCGGTAAAGACCGGAAGGCTCTCGCCGCTGATTTTATCGTTCAGCAGAACGCAGGTTGACTGTGCCAAAATCTCGCACAGAATCACCCCGGGAACTATCGGCGCATCGGGGAAGTGTCCCTTCAGGAACCACTCGTCGCCCTTTATCTCTTTTCTGCCGTGAGCCGCTCCGTCCACAACCTCAGCCTCATCAATCAGAAGCATTGCATCGCGGTGCGGCAAAATCTTTTTTATCTCTTCCTGATTCATAGTAACTCTCCGTTAATTATCATTCAATATCGGGGTATCGCCCCGTCAGTCGCTTAGAGGCTGCCTTATCTCGGCTGCCGTCTCGGTCGGCGATTAAATCCCTCAGTCACCTAACGGTGACATTTCTCGGCTGTCCGCCTCGGTCGGCGATAAACGGTTGCCACCGGCAACCATCGCCCAGGCAAGGGAGCCAAATGCCGCCTCCGCCCCCTCGTTTAAAGTCACTCCCTCGCCCCCCTTGCCTAAAGGGGGGATGTCAGTCGCTAAGCGACTGACAGGGGGGGATATACCGTCAGCAAAACTCGGGGGGGGATTCATCGACCGAATATATCTTATATTTTCGAAAAGGCAACGCAGGCATTGTGACCGCCGAAGCCGAGCGAGTTTGAAAGCGCAAGTTCAAGCGTTTTCTCGCTTGACTTATTCGGCGTATAGTTGAGGTCGCAATCCTCATCCGCTTCGGAATAACCGATGGTCGGCGGAACCGTATTATCGCAAAGCGCCATAACCGATATGATTGCTTCAACCGCCCCGGCCGCACCCAAAAGATGCCCCGTCATCGACTTTGTTGAGCTTATATTTATCTTATACGC
>CADBUP010000146.1 GCA_902797885.1 uncultured Ruminococcus sp. | reverse complement strand
TTGATTAGACAGAGAAAGAAAAACAGATGAAGATTCATTAAATATTATGATTTACATATAAGCAGCAGAGAAAGGAATTTTTAACTATGGAAGAAAAAAAGAAAAAGAAAATGACACGAAAGCAGGTTATACAAAGTCTTCTTGATGAAGGAAAAAAGAAGGGTGTTCTTGATTATAAAGAAATCAGTAATAAGCTTGAGGCTCTTGAACTTGATAGTGATCAGATAGAGAAAATGTTTGAGCTTTTGGAGAAGCATGGAATCGAAATTGTTGGTTCAATCGATGAGGATGACAATCTTGATTTAAGTGATGCCGATGATCTCGAAATCTCACAGGAAGAGTTACAGGATTTGTCGGTTCCGAGTAATGTAAGTATAGACGATCCTGTTCGGATGTATCTTAAGGAAATAGGAAAGGTTGACCTCCTTTCAAGCGAAGAGGAGGCTGAACTTGCTAAAAAAATGTCTCAGGGCGATCGGGCCGCAAAGAAAAAACTTGCCGAGGCAAACCTTCGTCTTGTTGTAAGCATAGCAAAACGCTATGTAGGGCGAGGAATGCTGTTTCTTGACCTCATTCAGGAAGGAAATCTGGGCTTGATTAAAGCTGTCGATAAGTTTGACTATACAAAGGGGTATAAATTCAGCACATATGCAACATGGTGGATACGTCAGGCTATCACCAGGGCGATTGCGGATCAAGCACGTACAATCCGTATACCGGTTCATATGGTAGAGACTATTAACAAGCTTGTCCGCGCCTCTCGTCAGCTTGTTCAGGAACTCGGACGCGATCCGCTTCCGGAGGAAATCGCTAAAGAGGTTAATATGCCCGTTGACAAGGTCGGAGAGATTATGAAAATTGCACAGGAGCCCGTATCGTTTGAAACGCCGATAGGCGAAGAAGAGGATAGCCACCTCGGCGACTTTATTCAAGATGATGATGCGCCGGCGCCATCAGATGCCGCAACGGCTGCTCTTCTTAAGGAACAGCTTATTGAGGTACTCGGTACTCTGACCGATAGAGAACAAAAGGTTTTAAGACTTAGATTTGGCCTTGATGACGGTAGGGCAAGAACCCTTGAAGAGGTAGGTAAGGAATTTGATGTCACACGTGAGCGTATCCGTCAGATTGAAGCAAAAGCCCTTAGAAAGCTCAGGCACCCAAGCAGAAGCCGAAAGTTAAAGGATTATCTCGAATAATAGAGAAATTCCGATTAAAATACGCTATAAATACGCTATAAAGGTAAATTTTGCTTGACTTAACAGCGGATTTACGATATACTATAATTTATAGCAATTAAAAAATATAACAGAGGTGACCGGTATGGATAAATTTGAATTTAAAGCGATGCAGACTGATATGGATAAGAGCATAGATAAATACATCAAACTGATACATGACCGTAATTCGGCGTGGAACTCTATTCCGTCACATTACTATAATGAGTACAATGTAAAAACGGGCTTGCGCAATGCCGATGGAACAGGCGTTCTTGCCGGCTTTACGTCGATAGGTGAGGTTCACGGCTATGTTATGGACGAGGGTAACAAATCTCCTATCCCCGGTAAGCTTAGATATCGCGGAATCGACATCGAAGATATCATTAAAGCCTGTGAAAAAGAGAAGCGCTTCGGATTTGAGGAAACAGCCTTCCTGCTTATTTTCGGCTTTCTCCCCGACGCAAAGCTTCTAGAGGATTTTACTAAACTTATCGCAATGAAGCGCAGGCTTCCGGATGAATTTACTGAGGATATGATTTTTAAAGCTCCGAGTAAAAATATTATGAATAAACTTGGCCGTTCTGTTCTTGCGCTTTACTCATATGATGATAATCCTGATGATATTTCAGTCCCGAATCTTTTAAGACAAAGCCTTGATTTAATAGCGAGATTCCCGGTACTTATTGCTGACGCCTATAGCTGTAAGCGTCATTATTTTGATGGTGAAAGTCTTGTGCTTCACAACCCAAATGTAGAACTTTCGGCTGCTGAGAACTTCCTTTATATGATTAGGACAGATAAACAGTATACCCCGCTTGAAGCTCAGACGCTTGACCTTTCGATGATATTACAGGCTGAGCATGGCGGTGGTAACAACTCGGCGTTTACAGTTAGGGTTCTTTCCTCAACTGGTACAGACACATACTCTGCGATTTCTGCATCTGTCGGCTCGCTAAAGGGTCCGAAACACGGCGGCGCCAATCACAAAATGCTTCTTCAAATGGAGGAAATTAAAGAAAATGTTCATAACTGGGAAGACGAAACCGAAGTTATGAACTACCTTAAAAAGATTCTTAAAAAAGAAGCGGGAGATGGAAAAGGCCTGATATACGGCGTTGGTCACGCTGTTTATACTATTTCCGACCCGCGTGCGATTATCCTAAAAGAACGCGCGGCGCTTTTGGCTGAACAGTCAGGCTTCGCTAAAGAGTTTGCTCTTTATAATATGGTTGAAAAGCTTGCTCCTCAAGCCTTTCGCGAGGTTCGTGGAATAGAGAAGGATATGTGCATAAATGTTGACTTTTACTCGGGACTTGTATATCAAATGCTTAAACTTCCGCAGGAATTATACACACCTATTTTTGCCATGTCGCGTATAGTCGGTTGGTGTGCTCATCGTATCGAAGAGGTAATGACAAATAATAAGATAATTCGCCCCGCATACAAGAGTACAGTAAAGCGCCTGTCCTATACACCGATTAATGAGCGTGAAAAAATTGATTTAACAAGTTTATAATTTGGAGGTTAAGATATGCTGAATTTTACAAAAATGCAGGGATTGGGTAACAGCTATATATACGTAAATTGTTTTAACGAAAATATTTCAAATCCTAACGCACTGTCTAAGGTATGTGCCGATGTTCATTTCGGAATAGGAGCAGAAGGTCTCGTTATGATTTTACCATCTGAAATCGCCGATTTTAAAATGCGTTTATTCAATGCTGATGGTTCGGAAGCGGAAATAGGCGGAAACGCCCTCAGATGTGTCGGAAAATATGTGTATGAAAAAGGTCTTACTTCTAAAACTGAAATGACGCTTGAAACACTTGGCGGAATCAAAAAGATTACGCTCAATGTTACTGATGGCATTGTTAAAGAAGTTACTGTCGATATGGGTAAGTTTGTTATAGTTCCATCCAAAATTCCGATTGATATGGATGGCGATAGTGTTATCCACCGCCCCATCAAGGTCGATGGTTCGGAATATCGAATAACCGGTGTCTCGATAGGAAATCCTCATGCGGTTGTGTATGTCAGAAATGTCGATGATGTAGATGTAGAAGAATTGGGACCGAAGTTTGAGCATCACAAGCTTTTTCCACAACGTATCAATACCGAATTTGTTCAGGTTATAGACCGGGATTTACTCAAAATGCGCGTATGGGAAAGAGGAAATGGTGAAACCATGGCTTGCGGAACCGGAGCCTGTGCATCTGTTGTTGCATCTGTTTTAAATGGTTTGTGTGACTATGATACGGAAATCACCGTTAAAGTTCGAGGTGGAGACTTAAAGATTATCTGTAAACGTGACGGCTCGGTTATAAAAACCGGACCCGCCGAA
>CADBUP010000145.1 GCA_902797885.1 uncultured Ruminococcus sp. | reverse complement strand
CTGTTTACTTTTCAAACATCATCCTGTCCTTGCGACAGCTTATTTATTATATCACGTTTTCTCTCTCTTGTCAAGAACTTTTTTCAATTTTTTAAAAAATTTATCAGTTCCTGTCGTGATAGTTCCTTTTTTCAAAACTAAGTTTTTTAATCTCCCGATTATCTTAATTCCTTCGTTTGGGAACTTGTCCATTATAGCACGATTGTCGTGCTTTGTCAAGAACTTTTTTCAATTTTTTTTAAATTTTTTATAAAACTCGAATTTTGCTTTATATTATAATATAAAGCCGCGATATTGAATCTATATACTACATATCATCGATATTAATACTTTATTATCTGTCTTGCTCATAAATATAAAAAAAGACTGCGACCAGTCCGGCCGCAGTCCCTCGTTTTCATCAGTCAAGGAAGTAAATTCTGACAGGGCGTCTGCCGAATTCGTAGCACATACTTCTTGACGAGAAAAATAAGTCAACCTTTTTACCTTTAATTGCGCCTCCGCAGTCTCCTGCGATAGCATAGCCATATACATAGCTTCCGTCAACGGATTCTATATACATCTTTGTTCCATAAGGAATAACGCTTGGGTCAACCGCAATTACGCCGTATGTCAACGGCATACCGGTTGATGTCTTGCCTGCCCACTTACCGTTATCCATGGGTGAAGCATCATAAGCCGTAGCCGTAAATACTTCAACGCTCTTATAATTAGTCGGCGCGCTTGCCGGAATAACACCGAGCTGCCATACGCTTTCGGGTCCATAGTTTACTATTTCTTCTACAGGCTCTGAAAGAGTATTTTCGCTCACAAGATTTCTTTCTACCTCAACGCCGTCTTGGTAATTAATCTCATATACATACTCGTTTATTCCGTTTTTACCTTCCTGCACAACAACTCTTTCACCCGGGGCAAGAGACGAATCCTCAACTTCAGTTGTCGAATAAGCAACTTCCTCCTGAACAGTTATGTTATGCTTGTCATGAGCAACTACGGTAATTGTATCACCGTCCGAAACATTTGAAGACAGCGACGGGTAAATCTCATAATCGCTATTTACCGCTATCCCCTGCTCCGCAAGAATCTCCGCTACGCCTGTTTCCGCCGTAATGCAGGTTCTTGTCTCACCCAGGTATACAATATTTACGTTAATCGCTCTGACTATACTTATGACCGCATTATCGCCAACCTCATCGTTTAGCGCATAGTTCACGCGGTCACCCTCGTTCAAAATAATACCTTGTTTGGAAAGAATCTTTCCAACCTTTGTGTCTGTTGTCTTAATCTGAACGGGAGCACTCTCCGTATCCGTGATTGTAACATTATTTGGTGCAGCATATGCAAAACTGCAACAGGTAACGGTTACAATCGCCGCCGAAACAATCAGGGCAACTTTCTTGTTTGCCTTCTTGATCGGAACGGACAGTTTGCCTTTCAGTTTTTCTAACATCGAATCACCTCGTAATATTTTTCCACCATTATTTTTGCTTTGTTCTGGAAAATAATGGTTTGTCGTACTACACTGTCATTATATCTGGTTTTTTTTAAAACGTCAAATCCAAAATTTTGGCTGGCTTTGGTTTATCTAAAACTATTTTAAATAAAATTTAGTTGGAATTAATTTTCTACCTAATAGGTCCCGTTTTCACCCCTTTTCATCCCAAATGCTCTGTATTGGGAAATTTTTACTGAAATTTTAGTTATTGTGCTAAACAAAATTATCTGTTATACTATTGTATGATGAAAAAATCGTTTCAGAACTTTGTAACAATTTTGTAATGTAAATTTATTACATCTGTTCAAATGCTGATTATATGCGGCTTCTTTTAAATATTTCGCAAAATCATTTTTGAGCAATTTTCTTTTGTGCAATTTACACAAACGGGTGCGATTTTTTTCGATATTTGTATTAGTTTTTAAATATTTGGAGGAATTTACTATGGAACAAGATTTTCTTTTTCCGTATGAACGGCTGGATGATTTACAGCTCGGCGGGGTAAAAATAATTCAAAATCCAAGCTGGTTTTGTTTTGGCACAGACGCAGTTTTGCTTGCCGATTATGCTTCAAAATCGATAAAGAAGAACGCAAGAGTTTTGGATTTATGTACCGGTAACGGAATCATTCCTCTCCTGCTTTCACAGAAGAGCAACGCGAATAAGATATATGGAATCGAGATTCAAAATAAGGTTGCGGAAATGGCAAAAAGGTCTGTTTTTTTCAACAAATTAGACAGTAAAATTGAGATTATCAGCGGCGATTTAAAGGATTCTGAGGCCATCTTCGGAAAGCGTTTCTTCAATAATATAACCTGTAATCCACCATACAAAGAAAACGGCGGCGGATTGACAAATAAAAGCGATTCCACAACGCTTGCACGGCATGAAATTTTATGTAATTTAGAAGATATAATCCGAGTTTCTTCTATATTATTAGAACCTCTCGGAAAGTTATGTATGATTCATCGTCCCGAAAGACTTGCTGACATTCTTTGCCTTATGAGAAAGTATAAAATTGAGCCGAAACGGCTTAGATTTGTTCACCCCTCATCAGGCAAAACCGCAACAATGATTCTTGTGGAAGGGGCATACTGCGGACGGCCTAAGCTATTCTTAGACCCGCCTCTTTATGTCTATAAAGATACTAATATCTATTCTGATGAAATCAACCGAATATACGGCCGAAAAACGGAAATATAAAAGCTTTGGAAAGAAGGATTAATATGAACGGAAAATTATACTTATGCCCTACACCGATAGGCAATCTCGGAGATATGACAATACGAACGCTTGAAGTTCTCAAAAGCGTTGACTTGATTGCAGCAGAGGATACACGAGTCAGCGCAAAACTTTTAAACCACTTTGATATAAAAGTTCCTACCACCAGCTATTATGAGCATAATAAGCGTGAAAAGGGAAGCTATCTTTTGGAAAAGCTGTTAAATGGCGAGAAAATTGCCGTTATAACCGATGCCGGTATGCCGGGTATTTCAGATCCGGGCGAAGATTTGGTTCGGCTTTGCATCGACAACTCAATTCCCGTCGAAGCCTTGCCCGGCCCTTGTGCCTTCGCGACGGCCCTTGTCGCCTCAGGTATGCCCACAGGAAGGTTTGCTTTTGAGGGTTTTTTAACTGTAAACCGAAAAAATCGCCTTGCGCATCTTGAATCAGTTAAGAATGACACACGGACATTGATATTTTACGAAGCTCCTCACAAATTATTGACAACACTTAAGGATATGCTAAACGTGTTCGGCAACCGTGAAATAACTCTCGCGCGTGAGCTTACCAAGCGGTTCGAAGAATACCGCCGCACCACTCTCGAGGACGCAGTACATTATTATGAAGAAACACCTCCGAAAGGCGAATTTGTACTTATAATAAAAGGCGCAGACGAAGCAAAATTAATCGAGGAATACCGCGACGCCTTACCCTCGGCAGAGGAACTCCTTCGCAGGTATTCTTCGGAGAATCTTCGTGCAAAGGAGCTAACACGGCGTGTTGCTGACGAACTAAAACAGCCTCGGCGCGATATATATAATCTATATCTCAAAATAAAAGACACTTTGTAAACTTGTCATATTCCTCACATAGCTGTCATATACTTTAGCAAAGCATAAATGATAGTAAAAGCGAGGTAAGGCAAATGAAAGCCACATTGAAAAAGGAAATAATACAGACAAGCGATGTTATATGTCAGAAGTATAACCGCACAACGGTCGAATCGGATGTAATCGTTCCGGATATAAACCCTGATATTTTAAAGGTTCTTGATGTCAGCGGATATATTACAGTAACCGAAAAAAACATTCGCTCAGGCAAAGTATATATTCAAGGAACCGTCAATATGACTGTTCTTTACGCCCCTGACGGAGAGGTCTTCAGCAGCGTTAAAAGCCTTTCCTCTACGCAGGAATTCAATCACACCATTGATGCCACCGATTCGGACGGAACCGAAAATCTTAGCGTTGAAGTTGAACCCGAGAATTTTAACTACACGCTTATTAACAGCAGGAAAATCAGTTTAAGATGCTCCGTCGGCGTAAATGTCAAACTTACACGCTGTAGGGAAACGGAACTCGCCTCGGGTATTGAATCCGGCGAAAATATCTGTGTCAACACGAGAAAAATACGCGTATGCAACACTACCGTCAGCTCGGAAAACAGAATCGTCATATGCGAACAGTTTGAGTTATCTTCCGACCGCCCGTCCATAAGCGAGCTTCTGAAAACTACAGTTTTTCCTGAGTCAACAGAGTTTACCTTGATGGAAAATAAAGCCGTGGCAAAAGGTCAGGTTCGTATTTGCACGCTTTATATTTCTGCGGATGACGGCTCTGTCCAAAGCTTTGAACATACGCTTCCGTTTAGCGAGGTCTTAGATGTTGACGGTGCCGAGGAGGATATGGAAGGTGAAATTGACTATAGCATTTCCGACATCTACTGTGAGGTTCGCGATGACTCTGACGGAGAACCGAGAATAATCGGAATTGATTTAGGCTTAGGCACACTTATCCGCGGAATGAGAATCCAGGAATTTGATGTTATATGCGACGCATACTCCATTGACGGGAATACATCCTTGACCACCGACCCTACAGTTATCGAACAGCTTGTTGATAACACCACCTCACAGATGACCCACAAATCAACCGTTATCTTGCCGGAAGCACTTCCCGAAATTGCTCAGATATGTGATTTATCAACCACGGCGTCTGTAGACAGAATAACCGTTAGCAGCGGTGAGATTACCGTTACCGGAAATATAAAGAGCACCATACTCTATATGACTCGGGATGACGAAATGCCCCTGTGTTCGTTTACCGATACCTCAGAATTTTCGCATAGCATGCCTGCCCCGGGGGTGTCTGAAAATTCCGTCTGTGACGCAAAGGTATTCATCGAGCATACCAGCTATACAATGAACGGTGCAAACAGCGTCGACTTACGGATTATACTCGGCCTTAGCGTACGTTCATTTATAACAGAAAATATTTCTCCGGTAATCGGTATTGAAGTAACCGAGGAATCTTCCCCCGGTAAAAAGCCTTGTATCACATTCTATTTTGTCAGAAGCGGCGATACCCTTTGGAATATTGCCAAACGTTATCATACAACGGTTGATGCCTTAAAAGAATGTAATAATTTAAGCAGCGACCTACTTAATATCGGTCAACAAATCCGTATTTGCAGATAGCTTCGGATACTAATAAAGGGTGTTGCATACGCAACACCCTTTAACTACTCCTCTTCCTCTTCATCCGGCTCAATCCACTCGGTAACCTTTTCAGTAAACATATGTCCGTCAAGGTGGTCTATTTCATGGCAAAACGCTCTCGCAAGAAGCCCCTCGCCGGTAATTTCGCGAACCTTTCCCTCGCCGTTCATAGCACGAACGGTAACTTTATTCGGCCGCATAACAATCCCCCAATGGTCAGGATAGCTAAGACATCCTTCCATTCCTGTCTGTTCGCCCTCAGTCGCTATTATCTCGGGGTCAATCAATTCTATAAGGCCGTCTCCTACGTCTATAACCGCCATTCGTCTGAGAACACCGACCTGCGGAGCCGCAAGTCCAACACCCCCCGACTCATACAGAGTATCAGCCAAATCCTCCAGTAAAATTTCCATCCTCTCCGTTATGTTTCCAACCGGTCTGCACTTCTTTGAAAGTATTTCATCCCCGTCCATTCCAAGCTTTAATATATTTCTTACAGCCATTAACTTTTCATCCTTTCCTTGTGCTATGCATCTTTATTTAGCTATCTTTAAAATCTATCATATCTCTACTATATCATATTCGTTGGGTTAATGTCAATCGAAAGCATATTTTTTATATCGGAACTCTCGTGTGCTTCATATACCTGTCTTAATATAGGCAAGATCAGTTCCTTATTTCGCACCTTCATTATAATCCGAAATCTATACATGTTTTTAATTCTCTTAATTCCGGCAGGCGCCGGACCCATTGTTTTCAAGATATTTTCACTCTGATTCTCCTTTAAAAAATCTCCTATATTAACAATTTCGGCATTTGCATCCTCTTCATCCTCGCCCGACACAAGTATATACACAAAATCGCAAAACGGCGGATATTGCATGCGAATCCGATACAGTATCTCATTTTTATAAAATTCCTTATAATTCTGCTCCTTGGCAAGATTTATCGTTCGGTTCTGAGGCTGATACGTTTGTATTATCGCTCTTCCCTCAACATCGCCTCTTCCTGCCCTTCCGCATACCTGTGTAATAAGCGAAAAACATTTCTCATTCGCCCGATAATCATCTACATTAAGCGCAGTATCCGCCGCAAGAACCCCGACTAAGGTCACATCGGGAAAATCAAGGCCCTTTGTCACCATCTGGGTTCCGAGCAAGATGTCTGCTTCGCCGTTTCTGAATCTTCGAAGAATCATCTCATGACCGCCTTTTTCCGATGTAGTATCATAGTCCATACGAAGCACTCTCGCCGAGGGAAATAATTTATTCAATTCATCCTCTATTCTTTGCGTTCCCGTACCAAAAAATCGAATGTACTTTGACCCGCACTCGGGGCAGGTCGTTATATTGTCGATTGTCAGTCCACAGTAATGACAAACAAGCTTATTCGTCTTTTTGTGGTAAGTCATGGCAATGCTACAGTTCTCACACTCTACCACGTATCCGCATTCACGGCACGAAACGAAGGTATTATACCCTCTTCGATTGAGGAACAATACCGTTTTTTCGCCCTTTTCAAGGTTTAACCGTATTTCCTCCTGAAGACGTATGCTTATAGCCGAATTATTATGCAAGTCTAAAAGTTCACTTCGCATATCGACTATCCTTGCCTTCGGCATAGCGTTTTTGTTGTATCGGTTAAACATTTCGAAAAGAGTATACTCGCCGTTAAGCGCCCTATAATACGTCGAAATATCGGGCGTTGCGGAAGCAAGAACAACCGGAGCGCCCGAATCCTCACCGCGTTTAGCCGCCACCTCCGCCGCGTGATATCTCGGTGCAATATCCGACTTATAGCTCGCCTCGTGTTGTTCATCAAGAATTATTATCCCTATGTTTTCAAATGGTGCAAAAACTGCGCTTCTCGCGCCGACAACCACACTAACCTCACCGCTTTTAATCTTATTCCATTGGTCAAAACGCTCACCAAGTGACAGACCGCTGTGCATTACCGCAACCAAGTTTCCGAATCTCCCGACAAACCTTTCCACCATTTGCGGCGTAAGCGAAATTTCCGGCACAAGCATAATTGCCTGCTTCCCGAGGTCGATGCAATGTTTTATTGCCTGAAGGAACACCTCTGTCTTACCGCTTCCCGTTACCCCGCGTATTAGAATCTTTTCATTTATTCCGTCATCTATGCGGCCGTTGATATACTCTATAATCGGTTTCTGTTCTTCGGTCGGAGTATACTCCTGTGTACGCTCATATTTTTCTTCATCATATGCGTTTCTGATAATCTGTTCTTTATATATGGAAGCAATCCCTTTTTCGCACAGCGAATTTAACGCACTATAACTCCCGTTTACCGCCGAAATCAAGTCAGCGCACGCCATATTGCCGCAGTCACATAATGTCAACACCATATTCGCCTGAGTTTTTGCGCGCCTCTCCAGAAGCTCCTGTGCGAGTGCATATCCGTCGTCTATACTACACTCAAGCTTCGCCATACGTATATACTTCGCCCTTACATTTTCTTTTATATTCTCACAGATATCGATTATTCCCATATCCTTAAGTGCATAAGCGGAGCTTTTAAGACCCCTTGCACCTACCTGCTCCGAAATTTCAAAATATTCAGCCGCCCCATCCTTCTCAGATAACGCTTTAAGAAGCTTTTCCTGTGTCGGCGTAAGTTTTTCGCCGCTCTCCGGTTCCCTGACCGAAATAAGCCATTGCTGAACTTTTGCCCCCGCCCGCGGCGGCTTTATCTGTTTATATGCCTGAGAAAACGAGCATAAATATTTTTCCTGAAGCCAGCGGCACAAATCAAGCTGAGCCTTTGAGAACATCGGTGTCTTATCCAAAAACTTTTTTATAGTTTTAAGCTTGTCATAATCGCTTTTATCTGTCAGATTAACAATAACAGCTTCTTCGGACTTATTTCTTACCCCGAACGGAACCAGTACTCTCTCACCCGGCTGAGCTGTTTCTTGCATTGACTCAGGAACGATATAGTCAAACTCGCGGCTAAGTGCAAACCCCGCATTTGTCAGCATCACTCTTGCAATCATTATGATTTACACCTTCTCTCGATTATATTTCCGCAAAACGGGCTGCCGCAAAACGGCGTTTGGAAAAGCCAATACCGGCTTTTTCTTCCATCCCGTTCCACAGCAGCCCGATTTAAACCGGCAAGTACCTACTCGGCCGATTCATTAACACTATCCGAATCATCCCCTATTTCTTCGGCATCATCCGAATCGCTATGCGAATTCAAAGCCTCCTCGTCATTTTCGGAATGGGACTGAATCTGATCCGGCATAACCGCACTAATTTTCCCCTCATATATTTCGTTTGCAGCAATAGCAACCTCCTTGTTTGAGTCAACCTTACAGAGCGGTGTTGCCCCCTGTGAAAGCTGCCTTGCGCGCTGAGCCGCCTCTATAACCAAGGCATAGCGGCTTCCCGCTCTTTTTACCAACTCCGCAATGGGTGGATATATCATCATAATGAATCTTTCCTTTCTATTATATTCTTCACATCTCTGACAGCATCGTCCAAGACATTATTTACAACTACATAAGTATATCTGTCCTTAAGCTCAAGCTCCGATTCAGCAGCAGCAACTCTCTTATCAATCTGTTCGGGCGACTCCGAACCTCTGCCCGTCAGCCTCTCTCTCAAGGTTTCAACGCTCGGCGGCGCAATAAAAATATAAATTCCGTCAGGGCATCTCTCCATAACCTTCATTGCCCCCTGAACATCTATTTCAAGAAGAACGTCATACCCCTCCGCCAGCTTTTCCTTGACCGGCGCAATCGGTGTACCATAATAATTATCATTATATATTGCCCATTCCATAAACGCGCTATTCTCTATCATCGAGCGAAACTCATCCTTTGTTTTAAAGAAGTATGTCACGCCCTCCGCGTCCTCACTCCGCGGTTTACGCGTGGTTGCCGACACGGATAGCTTAAGGCGATCACATTCACGAAGAAGCCGCTTCACAAGGGTACCCTTCCCAACACCGGACGGCCCGGATATAACAATAAGTCTACCCTTCATTCTCGGTCTCTTCCTCTCTGTAATCTTCCTTGGGTTCCGCTCTTCCGGCTATTGTTTCTGTCTGAATTGCGGAAAGAATAACATGATCGCTGTCGGTTATAATAACCGCACGGGTGCGCCTTCCGCAGGTCGCGTCAATAAGCAGACCTTTTTCCTTTGATTCCTGCACAATTCTTTTGATAGGCGCGGAATCCGGGCTGACAATAGCAATAACTCTGTCTCCCGAAACTATGTTTCCGAAACCAACATTTATAAGTTTCATTAAACACACCTCATTTTTCTTATTCTATATTCTGAATCTGCTCGCGAATTTTCTCAATTATTGATTTAAGCTCAACAACATAAGCGGCGACCTCTGCATCATTACATTTTGACCCGATGGTGTTTGCCTCGCGATTCATCTCCTGAACAATAAAATCCAGCTTTTTCCCGACCGGCTCATCTGCGCCCATAGTCTTTTCAAAGGCGCATACATGACTTCTCAGCCGAACAGTTTCCTCATCAACCGCGATTTTATCGGCGAATATCGCGGCCTCGGTTATAATTCTCGATTCATCCGCCGTTCGGTCAGCCAAAACCTCTTCAAGCTTTCGCTTAAGCCTGTCACGATACTCGGCCACGCACTCAGGCGAACGTTTTTCTATAACCTCTACCTCGGAAATAAGCGCCGCAAGATGCCCTTTAAGGCTATCACCTAAACGCTTGCCCTCATCGGCACGCATTTTCAAAAAGCCGCCGACAGCTTCATCAAAAACGGCTAAAACCATTTTTTCAATCTGTTCTTCATCTATTTCTTTATACTCAACATCAAATATATCGTTTATTCTTGACATCGCCGATATAGATAAATCATCAGTAACTCCAAGCTCAGTCAATTCGTGCAAGGCATTTATATATTCTTCGGCAACAGCGCGGTTAAGAGTAATCTTTTTATCAGCCGCATCCTTTCGCTCAATTCCAACAAGTATTTCAACCTTACCTCTTGATATTGATTCAGATGCCGCCTTCCTTATCTTATCCTCAAGAAACGTATAGTATCTCGGCACCTTTACTGTAATATCACTATACCTGTGATTCACCGACTTAATTTGAACACTTATAAAATAACCTTCAATCAGCTTCTCGGCTCTGCCGAAGCCCGTCATACTTTTTAACATACTCATTAACCCCACATCCGGTTTTCCGAAGTCTTTTCATTCAGTCTATTATTATAACACAAACAAATCATTATTGCAAGTTTTTTATGTGATTGATTCGGAACAATTTGTACTAATAAAAAATTTCCTCTTCTATTTACAAATTCTCTCATATAGTGTATAATATCTATATAAGATTTTTTGGAGGGAATTATTATGAACGCAAACCCTAACAACCCTGATTTTGATGAATTTAAGGGTAATAATGCCGAAGAAAGCTTAAATAACACGGCGCGTATCAATATACCGGATGAATATTCGGAAAGCAATACCCCGGGTCGGGATTTCGACCCAACCTATGACCCTGATTTCGCCCCTAATTCTTCACAAGGTAATAACTATCGGAATTATAACGGCGAAGGCTCCGGCTATAACCGAAACTATAATCAAGGCTTCAATCCGAATTATAATCCAAACTATAACCCGAACCCATATAACCGAAATAATATGTACAAAAGAAAAGGTAATACCGGTCTGATTGTTGCCATATCAGTTATGTCGGTGCTTGCCGCGGTAATTATCATTACGATTATTTTATTTGCAACAAATGTGATTTCACCCGGGAGGCCCCACAGCGAACTGGCCGCCTCTAACGAAATCCAAGAGCCGTCACAGCAGGAAAGCACAACTCCCGCACAACAGCCTCAGCCTCAGCCGCAGCCTCAGAAACCGGCCGAACAGCCTGTGTCGGTTGAAAGAACAATGTTTATCGGTAACTGTAATGTTAGCGTCACGCTGAGAACCGGCCCCGCGGCAAGTTATCCCGAAATCACCCAGGTTCCGCTTGCAAGCGAAGTCTATGTGATCGAATACACAAATTCAGACTTTGCGTTGGTAACATATAACGGAAGCCGAGGTTATATAAAGAGAAACTATATTGTCTCATCCCGACCGCAGGTATATGATTATAACGCGTCAGATGTACAAAATTTTGTTCATGACTCGATTCTGTGCTTTGTAAACGGCGTGAATACAGGTAATTATGACTATGTATACAGATACTTCTCGGGAAGCGCCGCAGACCAGGAAATGAAAAGCGTCAAAAGCATTCACGATTCTGTTTCAAGCGAAGAGGTAATTTCTTTAAACTGCCACAGCGCAACGCGCGCTTCGGCAACTCAAGTTACCGTCATACGCGATTCAGTTATTCGCGTAACCTATCCCGACGGAACGGTTAAAGATATTTCGGAAAGATATAAGTATACCGTTGATATAAGCGGAAGCGCCTATAAAATCATAGGACTTAATGAAGCATAATAAAAAAGGCGGGTTACAGACCCGTCCTTTTTATCTCTTTCCAAGCATTTTCCGCACCTCGCGAAACGCCGCATCTTCTCCTTTTTCAGCTAAAACGAGAAGCAATCTCTCGATCTCATCCGAGGTCTCCGGCGAGATAAACCTTGTCGATTTTGATTTCAAGAAGTATTCAAGCGGATGCCTGTCGGTATACTTGTCCCCCTGATATATCTTGCTTGCCGCAACCCTGTCACAGAACATCTCTGCAATATACTTTTTCGGCATAGGAATCGGCTTAATTTTATGCGTAACCGTGTCATAATCCGTCCAATATTCAAAATGATGCTTGTTTCTACCCTTATGATGCAGCCACGCAGGAGAATATCCGTATTTTCTTCGTTCCTCTTCGTTCGGACTTTTGTAGCCGCAATAGTATCTCGCTCCGCCCAAAAATTCAGTCAGACTATACTTAGATAAGTCATGGCGCAGCCCTTGCCACAAGATTCCCGCCTTTACGCTATGCGCGATTACCACATGCCTGTGCCGCGTAATAGTTATAAAATGTCCTATAATTTTTTTCAGCGTTATTCCCATATTCTCGCCTCAATTCGCAGTTATCAAAACTTAAAATAATCTATTGTAACAAAAGACCTCCCCTTTAGGGAGGCCTGAGCGTGTCGATAAACTCCGATAAACGAAAAATTTCATTTTTATTAAAACGCCGTCCCCGGATTCCGCCATGCCTGTCTCCGCTGT
>CADBUP010000144.1 GCA_902797885.1 uncultured Ruminococcus sp. | reverse complement strand
TCGGCTGCCGCCTCGGTCGGCGATAATATCCCTCAGTCACCTAACGGTGACAGCTCCCTTTAGGCAAGGGAGCCAAATGCCACCGGAAACCATCGCCCCTTTAGGCAAGGGGGGCGGATTCGGAATGCGGAATTCGGAATTATGTCCCCCCTTTAGACAAGGGGGCAGTAGGGGCGGCAAATTATTTTGGTTTTTATAATGTTTTAAGAAAGATATTGCTTTAAACCGTTCAAACCTCTATATAATAAAGACATATATCCTCATATTCGCCGTTATTTAACCTGAATCCCCGTGGAACACATCCTATAAGCTTAAACCCGAGTCTCTCATAGAGGTGCCTTGCGTGAACATTTCCGGCGACAACGGCGTTAAACTGAAGAATTTTAAAGCCCAGTTTCCCTGCCCGATTTATACAGTCGAGCACAAGCTTCTCGCCTATATGCTGACCCCGAGTCTCTCTCGATACGGCGTAACTTGCATTACATATATGTCCGCACCTCCCGATATTATTCGGATGAAGAATGTACATCCCGAGGATTCTTCCGCTTTCCGTGTTCTCCGCGACACCGCAGAAGAAAAAAAAAAAAAAAAACTCTCTTCCCTCATCGATACTTAAAATATTCTCCTGTGGAAAGACATTTCCCTCCTCGACCACCTCATTCCATATCTCAACCATTTCTTTTATATCTTTATCAGTATACTTTCTTATATCTATTGACATTATATTACTCTTCTTTTATTTTTTTCAATTGTTTTCCTTACGACCGATTGCCTTTTTAAAGCTTTTCCGAAAGCCGCGGGAAAACTCCGAGGCTTCTTTTTAAAATTCCCGTCATATAGGCTATCGCCGTTCCGTAATTTGTTACGGGAACCCCCGCGTCCTCGGCGCACTTTATACGATAGCGCATTTCGCGCTCATTTATCATACAACCTCCGCAATGAATTATAAGCGAATACCTTGACAAGACTTCCGGAAAGCCCCCTCCCGATGATGTTTCTATATTAATACTTTTCCCCGTATGTCTTTGAAGAAGCTTCGGAATTTTGACCGTTCCTATATCCTCACACTGTCTGTGATGTGTACAGCCCTCGGAAATCAACACAGTATCACCGTCTTTTAGGCATTCAATCGCACGCACCCCATCGACCGCGGAATTCAGAAAACCTTTATACCTCGCCATTAATATAGAAAACGATGTAAGCGGAATGTCCTCGGGCGTGTCTTTTGACACCTCGGCAAACGCCTGACTGTCGGTTATCACCATTTTGGGCTTGTCCTTTAAGCCGTCAAGCGTTTTTTTTAGCTCACCGCTCTGACAGACCGCGGCTATCGCCCCGGCATCCAAAATATCACGCAGAGCCTGCTGCTGCGGCAGGATAATTCTTCCCTTAGGCGCAGCGCTGTCTATCGGAATAACCAGAACTACTGTATCGCCCGGCTCAATCAAGTCGGAAAGAAGTCTTCTTCCGCCGTCCGCCGTGACTAAGCCTCCGATTCTGTTTTTAAGCTCTTCTATGCCCTCCCCCGTTTCGGCACTAACCGATACCTCGTTATCGGAAAGGTTTTTTATCTTTCTCAAATCACTTTTGTTATATGCGACCAAGTACGGAATATTCTTATTTTTGAATATTTTTATCAGCTCACGGTCAAAGTCGTTTAAGCCGATTTCGGCATCTGCCACAAGAATCGCCGCATCCGTCCGATTCAGAATCCGCCGCGTCTGCCCTACTCTAAGTCCCCCGAGTTCACCCACGTCATCAAAGCCAGGCGTATCGATAATCACAACCGGGCCTATGGGAAGAAGTTCCATTGACTTTGTCACGGGGTCGGTGGTCGTTCCCTTTTTATCCGAAACAACAGCAATCTCCTGGTTTGTCAAACGGTTGACAAGGCTTGACTTTCCCGCATTGCGACAGCCGAAAAAGCCGATATGAACACGAACCGCTGACGGTGTATCATTTAAACTCATTTATTCCGCCCCCTTAAAATCTGAAATCTCTGATTCCTTCTTCAATCTTTTTGAGGTTCTCGGCGCATATCTCTCTCACCTTATCCTTAGGAATATTATTAAGCTCGGCCGATATAAGCTCTTCACCGATTCTCTTCGTATCCTCGGCCGCATAATCCATAAGATATTCTTTAAGCGTCATAAGCGCATTGGGATGACAGCAGTTCTGTATCTGTCCGCTCTTACAAAGACTCATAAACCTATCGCCCGTTCTTCCCTCGCGATAGCACGCCGTACAGAATGACGGGATATACGAAAGCTCCATAAGCCACCGAACAACCTCGTCAAGCGTTCTCTGATCCGAGACATCAAACTGTTCGGTATCTGTTGGACGGATTTCTTCGGTATAGCCGCCGACCGATGTCCGCGAACCGCCCGAAATCTGTGAAACTCCGAGGCGGATAACATTCTCGCGAACCTCTTGTGACTCCCTTGTCGAAATAATCATACCCGTGTATGGAACGGCTATTCTGATAAGGGCACAGATTTTCGCAAAAATCTCATCGGATATGCCGTTATCAAACACGTCCGGGTCTATATCATCGGCACGCTTGATTCTCGGAACGCTGATTGTATGCGGCCCTACGCCGTGAACCGCCTCGAGATGCTCTGCGTGCATCAGAAGCCCCGCAAATTCATACTTATACATTTCAAGCCCGAAGAGAACGCCGAGGCCTACGTCGTCTATTCCGCCTTCCATCGCCCTGTCCATTGCCTCGGTATGATAGTCATAATCGTGCTTCGGTCCTGTCGGATGAAGCTCAAGGTATGATTTTTTGTGATACGTTTCCTGAAACAGGATGTATGTACCTATCCCCGCTTCTTTAAGCTTCCTGTAATTTTCAACGGTTGTTGCGGCAATATTCACATTCACGCGGCGGATAGCGCCGTTTTTATGCTTGATACTGTAAATAGTATTGA
>CADBUP010000143.1 GCA_902797885.1 uncultured Ruminococcus sp. | reverse complement strand
TCGGAACATTCTAAACCGTAAATATCCCTGATATGAGCTTCTATATCGCTTGTAGTCATACCCTTTGCATACATAGAGATGATTTTTTCTTCAATATCACCGGTCAATGTTGTTTGATTCTTCTTTACAAGCTGCGGCTCAAATTCACCGTCCCTGTCTCTCGGCTCTTTAATCTCTGTTTCACCAAAACTTGTTTTAAGCGTCTTTTTTGAATAGCCGTTACGGCTGTTATTTCCCTCTTTGTTGCGATAATCATATTTAGTATAGCCTAATTCATCATCTAGCTCTCCGTCAAGACCGTTTTCAAACATTTCTCCGACCATCATCTTAAACACGTCTTTCAGGTCATCAAAATTCTTTATATCCAACCCTTGCATGATGTTACGCAGATTCTCCTTGCGCTCTTTTTCCGCTGCCCGTTCCTCCGGACTTAATTTGTACCTTGGCATAATTAAAACCTCCAAATTGATATTTTTATTATACATCATTTTGGAGGCTTCGTAAAGACTTTACACAAAATTCGGGGTTGACTCAAATATACATCTTACAATCCTGCCATTTTCTTTTTATATTGCATAGGTGTGCAAGAGGTTTTCTTTTTAAACACATATGTCATATATGTTTGCGATGAAAATCCGCTGCTGTAAGCAATGTCCGAAAAGCTTTTATCTGTTGCGGCGAGTAAAAATTTTGCATTGTTTATTCGTTTTGTTAATAAATATTCGTGGGGTGTTTGCCCCGTTAAATTTAAGAATAGGTTGTGAAAGTAAATTTTACTTAAATGCACATATGCGGCAATATCATCAAGAGTGATTTTTTGTGTATAATTTTTATCTATAAAGCTTATTGCTTTATGTATGATTTCGGTGTTTCTGTTTGGGTTTAAAAAGTGGTTTTCCATCGCTAACGGTATCTTTATAAAGAGAGATAAAATTTCTAAAAATTTTATTGTTAAATCAATCTCGTTTTGCCTTTTGGGGAATTTTTTTTCATAAAGAAAAGCACGAAAGGCCGATTCAAACTCATTAGCGTTGGGTGGCAAATAAAAATTCGGAACAGAATCAAGCTGAGAGTGAAGTGTTTCATCATCTGTAACAATGTGTATATATAAACACTTGTACGGAAGATCCGTATGCCGTATTTGCCCTGGTTTAGCCAATATAATTCCGCCTTTTTGGATAGAATAAGATTTTTCATCTATATAGCTCGTGCCGCCGTTATATGTTATATATTCAAATTCATACATTGAGGTTCGCCTTAAGTCTGTAGATACAGCGTTGCTATATATTAAAGAAGCGTCATATGAGCCATAATGGATGACCTGTGGTATAGTCTTCATTATTTATCATCCCTTTAGAGTAATATTTCTATAAAATATAATAACATTTTATATTTAATTTGTCAAGCGAATATGATAAAATCAATTTAGGAGTTGATTTAAAAATGCAAATTAAATGGATAGGTCAGGCAGGTCTTTTGATAGATACGGATAAATTTAAAATAATGGTTGATCCGTATTTATCAGATAGTGTTGCGAAGGTAAATCCGGCAAACCGGCGAAGAATGAAAATAAATGAGAATTTATTTGAAGAAAAACCGGAAATTATTTTGATAACGCATAACCATATAGATCACTTAGATCCTGAAACCTTGTCGAGGCTGCTTGGAAATGACAGAAGCATAACGGTTCTTGCACCGCACGGTTCATGGGAAAAGGTGAGAGAGTACGGCGGTAACCATAATTATGTAATGTTTAACCGCAAAACTGTGTGGACATATAAAAATGTTACATTCACAGCTGTTAAAGCCGAACATTCGGATTTGAATGCAATTGGATTTATTATAGATATCGAAAACACAAAACTGTATATAACGGGTGATACGTTATATAATAAAGAAATTTTTGATGACTTACCGGATGATATTTATGCTGTTTTTCTGCCTATAAACGGAGTTGGAAATAATATGAATATCGAGGATGCAAAACGGTTTGCAAAGAAAACAGGTGCAAAATTTGCGGTTCCTGTCCACTGGGGTATGTTTGATGATATTAAGCCCGAATGCTTCGAGGTAAACAATATTATAATACCGAGAATATATGATGAAATAAAGTTTTAAAATATATTTGTAAACAGGAGAAAAAGATGAAAATTAGGGATATTAAAACCTTTACGGTTGATTGTTTCAGAACGAACTGGGTGTTTGTAAAAGTATATACCGATTCGGGAGTTGACGGAGTAGGTGAGGCAACGCTCGAATATAAAGAGAAGGCTCTTGTAGGTGCGGTTGAGCATATAAAAGAAAGCTTGGTCGGGCAAAATCCGCTTGAGATAGAAAAACATTGGCACTCAATATACCGTGATGCGTATTGGCGAGGCGGAGCCGTTTTGATGTCGGCGCTGTCGGCGGTCGAGATGGCTCTGTGGGATATATTGGGAAAGCATCTGAATGTTCCCGTATATCAATTGCTCGGCGGCAAAGTGAACGACACAGTAAGGATTTATGTAAACGGGTGGTTCGCCGGGGCAAAAACGCCGAAAGAGTTCGGCGAAAAAGCGAGGATTGCGGCCAAACGAGGCATAACTGCGATGAAGTGGGACCCGTTCGGAAAGAGTTATCTTGAAATATCAAACAAGGATTTGACGCTTGCACTTGAATGTATAGGCGAGGTCAGAGCCGCCGTAGGCGAAGATGTTGATTTGTTGATAGAGGGCCACGGAAGGTTTAATATTCCGACGGGAATAAAAATAGCAAAAGAGCTTGAACAATTTAAGCCGATGTTTTTTGAAGAACCCGTACCGCCCGATGATTTGGACGCATTAAAGGCGGTAAGAGATAAATCACCAGTTGCGATTTCCGCAGGCGAGCGGCTATATACACGCTGGGACTATAAGAGAATGTTCGATTTAATGGCGGCGGATTATATCCAACCCGATATTTCGCACGCAGGCGGAATAATGGAGCTCAAAAAAATTGCGGCAGAGGCAGAGTGCAGATATATACCCTTTGCACCCCATAATCCGAGCGGACCGATTGCGAATGCGGCAACGCTGCAGCTTGCAGCAACCTGTCCGAACTTTTCCGTTTTAGAGATAATGTATTCGGATGTTGAATGGCGCAAAGATGTCGTGAACGAACAGCTTGAATACAGTTGCGGATATATGAAAATTCCCGATCGGCCGGGTCTGGGAATAGAGATAAACGAAGATGAATGTGCAAAGCATCCGTACAAGCCGCATACGCTCAGACACTATACGGGCGCATTAACGGACATCCGTCCGGCAAAAACAAAATTTTATTTTTAAGGAGCTGTATGAATATGAAAAAATTTGAAGTGCAGGGACACGAACCGAGCTATTTACCGGCGGGAGAATGGAGACTTATCTGGTCAGACGAATTTGACGGAACTGAACTTGACAGGACAAAATGGGATTTTAGGTTAAATTTCTGGGGTGAGCCGTTTGATGCATATACTGATCAAGGTATTGTTTTGGACGGAAAAAGTCATATAGAGTTACACAGAACCGAAAAGGACGGTCGATATGTATCGCCGCAGCTTCAAACAGGTTCCAATTCTTTTGATATTCCGAAAAGTGATACGCAAAATCCGTGGGGACAGGATGAGATATGGAGGTTGGGAATTTTGGAACCCCCCAAATTTGTTCATAGGTATGGATATTATGAATGCAGATGTAAATTTCAAAAACATCCCGAAACAATGTGGAGCGCATTTTGGACGCAATCGCCATCGATAGGTGCAAGATTTGAACCCGAATGGTGTGGTATAGAATCGGATATCATGGAATGTTTTGAAAGCGGAAAAGCAACCACGGGTAACATTATGGGCGGTTACGGTAAGCAATTTCGAGAAGAAGGAAGAGTTAGGTATGAGCTTGACGAAACCAAGGATGGCTGGCATTATTTCGGTATGAATTGGCAGCCTGACGGGTATATATTTTATTGTGACGGAAAAGAAATTTCAAGATGCAGTAAAAATGTATCTCATGTGCCTCAGTTTATTCTGCTGACAACCGAGGTTCAGGGGTATAGGTTGGTTAAAGCGAAGGCAAATGATGATGAAAACGCTAAACCTATGCCATTTGAAATACAAGGTGATTTTGCGGATGATGCATTTATTGTTGATTTTGTGAGGGTGTATGACAAAATAGATTAGTTGGAGGATATAAATGAATAAGACAGTGCTTGTTACAGGGGCTTGCATAAATACCGGTGTTGCAATAGTTGAAAAATTTGCCTCAGAGGGTTATAATGTTGTGTTTACGGGTAGGAACAGCAAAAAAGTAAAAGAAGCAGAAAATAACTATGCGAAAAAATATACAAACGTAAGTATTATGGGTTATGTCATCAATTCATTGATAAATGAATCAACGATAGATGAAGAATCCGTAAAAGAGATGTTCAAGGTGTTCGACGAAAAGAGAATATTTATAGAAACACTTGTTTTGAACGCTGCTGATCAGGGATTGAATATGGAAATATTCAAAAGTCCGTTAAAGGATTTTATGCGTGTTATAAACACTAATATGACATGGAATTATTGTCTTTGTGAGTATGCGGCAAGATGTATGAAAATTAACGGTGGCGGTAATATTGTTTTTGTAAATAGCAATACGGCATATCGTGCAATTCCTAACAGAATTGCGTATCAAGCGTCAAAAAGCGGGCAGCTCGGTATGATGCGCGGGCTTGCTTTTGATCTCGGAAAGTATAATATACGTGTTAATGCGGTTTTGCCCGGTATGATAAGGACAGACAGGTGGGATAAAGCTCCGGAATTCTATAAAAATGTCCCATCACGCTATACGCCGCTCGGTGACGTGGCAGCAGGTGCGGATATCGCTGACGCTGTGTGGTATTTTGCCGCAAATGCACGAAATACCACCGGGGCAGAACTTGTGGTTGACGGCGGAAATATGATTCAGCTTTACCCAATTATCAAAGAGGAGCTAACTATATAAAAGTCAAGTAGTTTTTGAAAAATAAATAAATGTGGATTTTGTGGCATGACAAATAAGCCTTCAAAGGAAGACGATTTGTAAAAGGTGATTAAATGCTTGCTTACACCAAAAGTTCAGGACAGAATTGCTGTCCTGTGGTTAAAAGGTGGTAGATAACTCTTAGGAGTTTTCTGATACAGTGTCCCTGAGCACATCTGCGACCTTTGCCCTCAGCTAACTTTTTGTTGTAATAAGTACGGAAAACCTCGTTATTGTTGATTACGGGTAAAATAATCTGATACAGAGTTTTTCGCAAATATCGTGAGCCTTTCTTTGTAATAGCCGTATGCTGTGCCGTAAACTGACTGGATTCATAGTGGTAAGGAGCAACACCTGCAAATTTAATTATCTGAGATGATTTTTGGTAGTTGCAAATGTCTCCTAATTCTGCTAAAATAGAAGTACCGGAAAAATGTGATATGCCCAGTATTGAAAGGATAGCAGAGTTGTTTTTGACGGAGAACTCTGTTATCCTTTTATCTATTTCAGAAAGTTGTACCTCCAGTAATTCGATTTGACATACGAGGTGGCGTATTTGAATTTCTTCAGCGACAGAGGGTATGCCAACAGAAACCTTTGCAACTGTTTTAAGCTGTTCTGCAGAAAGGGATATTCGCCCTCCTCGTTGTGCCCTCCCAGCAAAAATGGACACAAAAAAGCTTCAAAAAACGAAATGAATCGCAGTATTTCGTTAATTTACTAAAACCGACCG
>CADBUP010000142.1 GCA_902797885.1 uncultured Ruminococcus sp. | reverse complement strand
GGCCGCTGTTATGATAAGTGACTTACTCGCGAGAGAGGTTGACTTTTTCAGCATAGGCACAAACGACCTCACCCAATACACCCTGGCTATAGACCGACAGAATTCTAAGCTTGAACCGTATTATGACGCTCACCACACCGCGGTTTTGAGAATGATAAGAATGACGGTTCAAAATGCTCATAAAGCAAGGATATGGTGTGGGATTTGCGGCGAACTTGCGGCGGACCTTTCGATGACAGAAACCTTTATGGCGATGGGGGTTGATGAACTTTCCGTTGCTCCGTCCGCAACACTTTCGCTTCGTGAAAGAGTAAGGTCAATTAATGTCGATGCGATAAGAGATAATGTTTTGAGCGGGTTATGATATTTTATTTGACAATTTTATTTGACATTTTTGACGCTTTAATGTATAATAAGGACATTGTTATATTTTTAAAGCATAAAATTGTTTTTATGCCGAGGTGCGCAGAGAGAGGAGGACACAAGGCTTGGATTATGCTTCGGTTATCAAACAGGGCGAGAAGGACTATATTAGTGATTATTTAAAAATCTCAAAAAGTGAATACTGCAGTTGCTTCGCAATAGCGGATGGACGTGAAATGCCGCGTGCCGCTGAACTTGCTGTCAACTCTGTCATCTCTGATTTTGAGACAACCGGAATTATTACCAAATCCTCTGTGCCTGACTTTTTCAAAAATGCCGGTGAAATTCTGAAGAATGACGAAATGCCGCTCTGCACTTGTATGACATTACTTTTGACCGATGGCTCTGCCGCGGTGTGGGGAAGTATAGGTGATTGTAGATTATACCTGCTTCGCGATAAGTATTTATATGAAATCACGCCTGACCATAGCGAGGCTTATGCCTTGTATGAGGCGGGTGAGATTCGTTATCCTAAGATTCGACGAAGCAACAAGAGGTATAGCCTTACCCGTATGCTTGGTACGGGGTTTGACACGAATCCGGAATCGCCTAACCCTGAAAAAATTCGACCGGGCGACAGTTTTCTTCTCTGTTCTGATGGGTTTTGGGAAAATATCCATGAAAGGCAGATTGAAAAGACGCTTAAGCGTTCGTCAAGCGCACAGGACTGGCTTGATAGAATGATGAAAATTATCGATAAAAATATTCAGCATAAGAAATATTCGAGATTTCGGGATTCTCTTTGCGCTGTTACTATTAAAATATGATGAACCGGTCAAAAATTTGTTTTGGTCGGTATGAACGTTTGGTTTGAAAGGCTTATGGTGATTAATGTGAAAAAATTATTTGCAGCCGGAGCGGCGATATCTGCGTTTGCTTCCCAGGTCGGCTATGCTTTCGGCATAACCGGCGACACTTCTTCGCTCAGTCAGCTTGAAATTATTGATTATGTTGCGCTGGCGGGGGTAATTATTTTTGTTTTAGGGTTGCTTTTGGTTATTATTTCTGTGTATATGCGTGTAAAGACAAAAGAACCCGACGAAGATGATTTATACTTAGAAGATGATAGAGAAGATATTAATTCTGAGAATGATGATTCAGATGATGGAATTATCGATGATGAAGCTGTTTCCGATTACGACGAAGATGACTTTGAGTCGGATATATCTGATAATGTTGATGACACTAATAGTGTCGATGGCTCGAATGATTCGGAAGATTCGGAAGATTCGGAAGATGTTGAACATGGTGATGATTCCGAGTCCGGTGAAGGAGAGAATTCTTCTTCTGAAGAAAATCAAGAGCCTGAGTCTGATTCCGAAGGTGACCGCGGAGCTGTAACCGAAATCGAAAATCAGTCGGAAGACGATAATCCCGCAGAGGAAGAACCTAAAAGCCAAAAGGTGAGAGTTTCGTTTACCGGTCAGAACAATTCTGATGTTAAGTTTGTTGAATTTTCGAATTCAGCGACGGTAGGAAGGCGCAACTCCAATGATTTGATTATACCGGATAATGCCGTTTCAGGTATGCATTGTGAGTTGACCTTTGATGACGGAAAGGTTTACATAGAGGATTTAAACTCAACCAACGGAACGTTTATAGACGGCGAAAGAATTTCAAGAGCCGAACTTAAAAACGGAGATATTTTAATTATCGGTAAAATGAGTTTTAAAGTAAATATTTCTGTGATTGACTAAAATTAAAGGAGCCGGTTTTTACGGCTCCTTTATTATTACTTTATTTTGTTTTATTGTTTCAGGAAGGTCGATAATCCTTTGGTTTGACGACCCTCTAAAGCTTAATGAAATATCCTTTAAATCATCATCATACCGGCCGTCAACCAACACGTCGGAAAGGTTTAGGATTTTTATTGTTTCGTCACAGTAGGGATATGCGTTTGGGTCGGTGAGCTCTTCATATGTGAAGCCCGAATACATCCATATTGTTTTTTGGGGAAAAAGCTTCTTAACCTTTTTCAGAAAAGGATACAGTACCTTTTGATTTGTCGGTTCAAACGGTTCGCCGCCGAGTACGGTCAGACCGCAGATATAGCTTTTATCCAAAAGTGAAATCAGCTTATTTTCGGTTGATTCATCAAAGGGACTTCCATAGTCAAATGCCCATGTCTGCGGCTGAAAACAGTTCTTGCAATGATTTGTACAACCTGAGACAAATAACGAAACTCTGACTCCCGTTCCGTTCGCAATGTCACAGTCTTTTATTTCACCGTAATACATTGATATTTTAATCCTCCGATTTACAGATGCAGAACGCGTTCTTTGATTTCCTGGGTACGGCCCTGATTCCAGAACTGAGTACCAATGTATCCACAGGTCCTGCGTGCAACATTCATTTTATCCTGGTCGGTGTTTCCGCACTGAGGACAAGTCCAGATAAGCTTTCCGTCATGCTCTTTTATTTCGATTTCGCCGTCCCATCCGCAAACCTGACAATAGTCGCTCTTGGTGTTAAGCTCTGCGTACATAATGTGGTTATAGATAAACTTCATTATTTCAAGAACAGCGTCAAGGTTATTTTGCATATTTGGTACTTCGACATAGCTGATTGCTCCGCCGGGTGACAAGGCCTGAAACTTTGCTTCAAATTCAAGTTTCTTAAATGCGTCGACTTTTTCGGTTACATGAATGTGATAGCTGTTTGTAATATATCCCTTGTCTGTTACGCCCTTTATTACGCCGAAACGTTTTTGGAGGCACTTGGCGAATTTGTACGTCGTACTTTCAAGCGGCGTCCCGTAAATGGAATAGTCTATATTTTCTTCAGCCTTCCACTTGTTTGTATAATCGTTAAGCTTCTGCATAATCTCAAGACCGAGCTTTTCACCCTCAGGCTCGGTCAGTTTTTTGCCGATTAGGCTGTAGACACATTCCCAGAGACCGGCATAGCCGAGCGAAAGAGTGGAATATCCGCCGTGAAGATATTTATCGATTTTTTCACCCTTTTTAAGTCTGAGAAGGGCTCCGTACTGCCAAAGAATAGGCGCAACGTCAGAAACTGTCCCTTCAAGACGTTCGTGACGACAGCGAAGTGCGCGATGACATAATTCCATACGTTCGTCAAAAATCTTCCAGAAATCATCCATATTCTTTCGTGCCGAAAGCCCGATGTCAACGAGGTTGACGGTG
>CADBUP010000141.1 GCA_902797885.1 uncultured Ruminococcus sp. | reverse complement strand
TGACGTGTTCATCATATCTCGCCTCGAGATCGCTTTTTATCAAATCGTCTTTTAACTCATTATCCATCGGATTCACCTCGCTTACGCCTTTATTTTATCACATTGTCCCGATAATTGCAAGTGAAATTTTTATTAGTCATTTTCGATAGAATTAATGATATAATCTATATAAGTGCTGGTTCATAGCTGTTTTTAATTTTTTCACATTAGCCCTCATTAATAGGTATTATTTTAATTATATCATATGCTTTAAAAAAGTCAAACTGTTTTTAAAAATCTGTAATTTTCCTTTGCCTTTATTTGAATAGTCACTTTTTTTAATACCTCAGTAAGTTTAAAATATTGCATATTTTAAACTTAAATGAACATAACACATAATTGAGGATATGATGTACGTACATTATATCCTTACCTTGCTTTATATACTACAAGTATATCATTAGAAATTTTAATGTACGGATATGGGGATGTATTAATGTAAATAATACTGGCACATTAATGTCTCCGATGGAATAAATTGCCCGTGCGAAATTTTCCTCACTTTGCTTGGAAACGCATATGGGCGTAATAGTCTCTTATCATTCCTCACCCTGCTGATAGGAGAAACTCAATTATACTTTGTGCCGGCGCAGGGTGGCGGAATGGAGAATATTATGAATAACAGTCAAAAAAATAAACGTATAGAAATACGCGTTACAGAGGAAGAATACAACGCATATAAAAAGGCTGCCGAAATGTCAAAATTATCGGTTTCAGATTGGATAAGAAGCTGTGTAAAATCCAGGAACGATTACAACGATGATATTGGCCCGCAAATTGTTGAGAATCTTGCAAATGCTCAAACATATCTGACTAAGGCTCTGCAAGGCTTTGATACAATGAATAATATAAATTGTGCATATAAGGAGAACGGAAAGATATGGCAATACTTAAAAAGGTAAGGGGAAAATATTCAAACGATAACGTGATTCAAAATCTTGTCGGATACATAATGAATTTTGATAAGATGCCTCATAGGATATATGGAGGTCAGGGAATATTTATGTATGATGCGGTACAATGCATTGAGATTGCAAGCAAAATGTTTTGCATAAACGGTAAGCAAGCGGAACATTATGTGTTGTCGTTTACCGAGTCGGAAATAAATAAATTGACACCGGATATAATATTGTGTTTAGGATATGAAATATGTGAATACTTTGAAAACAGGCAAGCTGTTTTTGCTTGCCACGAAATAAAAGATGATATCGGTTTCTGTAATAATCAGGGGTATGTACATATACACTTTGTTGTATCAACGTGCAATTTACACACCGGAAAAATGAATGTTTTAAACTATAACGATTTTATGACATTTGCATTTTGGGTGAGTGCCCTGCTTGAAAAGCGTAATATTTCATTAGAGCATCTGATAAAAGAATTTAACTAAAAAAGTTTATTGCCATTTTTATAAAATTTTACTTTTAAAAATATACAAAATCAACAATTTTAGGCGTTTTAAAGAACGAAAATTCGATTTTGCGGCAAGGAAAAAGATAATTGATGCAAAAAGTGCTATGTTTCTCCTAAGTTTAGCTCGAAAAAATGTGTTTGTGTTATAAATATCGGTTGATTTCTTGTCAAAGAAGTGGTATAATCGTATAAAAGAGGTGAAGTTTAATGCAAAGATTTGCTCTGGACAAACTAAAAAAATGGAAAGAAAACAAGGAAAAAAAACCGCTTATTATACGGGGTGCAAGACAAGTGGGCAAAACGTGGATTATGAAAGAATTCGGTAAACGCTGTTATGAAAATATGATATATATAAATTTTGATAACAATCAGCTTATGACAGAACTTTTCAGCAGGGATTTGGATGTTTCAAGAATTATAAAAGGCTTAGAGCTGGTTTATCATACTAAAATCAATCCTGCTAATACCCTTCTTGTTTTTGATGAGGTTCAAGAGGTGCCGAATGCACTTTCTTCACTTAAGTATTTTTACGAAAACGCTCCTCAATATCAGATTATTGCGGCAGGCTCTCTTTTAGGAGTAGCTCTTCACGGCGGAGCTTCATTTCCAGTTGGAAAAGTAGAATTTTTGGATTTATATCCATTGTCGTTTAAAGAATTTTTATGTGCGGTAGGAAAGGAAAAACTATCAGAACTTCTTGATGAAAAAGATTTTCAAATGGCAGGAATCCTGAGGGATGAATATATTGAACTGCTGAAAGAATATTATTATATCGGCGGAATGCCCGAAGCGGTGAACGACTATATAATAAATGCTGATTTTATAAGAGTACGTGAGATTCAAAAGCAAATACTTGAGGCATATGAACTTGATTTTTCAAAACATGCACCGGCAAACGAAATACCGCGTATAAGAATGTTGTGGAACTGTATACCGGCGCAGCTGGCAAAAGAAAATAAAAAATTTATATACGGACTTATTCGTTCGGGAGCAAGGGCAAAGGAATATGAAACCGCTCTTTTGTGGCTTATTGACTGTGGATTGGTTCATAAATTAAGTTGCATATCAAAACCGTATATGCCTCTTAAAGCATATGAGGATATGAAGTCTTTTAAGCTTTTTGTATCGGATATAGGGCTTTTATCATGCTTGACTGACCTTGATACGTCTACTTTAATAAGAAGAAATGATGTGTTTACTGAGTTTAAAGGCTCTCTTACCGAACAATTTGTTATTCAACAGCTTAAAACGCTTGATGACTTGCCGATATATTATTGGACGAATAAGAACGGGAATGCTGAAATTGATTTTATCCTGCAGATAATGGGAGAGATTGTTCCGATAGAAGCAAAGGCATCAATAAATCTAAAGGCCAAAAGTCTAAAGACTTATCGAAATATGTGGAATCCTAAATTATCAATTAGAACATCTATGGCGGATTATGAAGAACAGGACGGTTTGATTAACCTCCCCTTGTACGCCATTGAAGAAATTAAGCCTATTATAGACACATTTTTGACGAAATAATATACAAGCTGTAACAGCCGTAATTGGTTTGAACTCAAAATACGGCTGCTTTTATGATTTTAAATAAAAATTCATTCTTTATTCACAAGAAGCTTACAATTTTTAATTCTTGTTTTTAACTCGTCAATATCAGTAATAGTTTGTCCACCGCTTGCAGTTATATTGCAAGCGGTGGATTGTTTTTGTTTAGAGTGAATTTCTGTGATTATTGCAGCGCTCTTATGCGACAAAAAGTATAGTAAAAATGCAAAGAGTATAGTGGACGCTGATATGAGCGCAATGTATAATGTAATTATAATATCTATAGTAAAAAGGATGAAGCTTATGAAAAATGTATATTTATTATGTAATGCACACATAGATCCTATATGGCTGTGGAAGTGGCAGGAGGGGGCGGCAGAGGCGGTTTCAACGTTCCGCACTGCCGCAGATTTTTGTGAAGAATTTGACGGATTTGTATTTAATCACAACGAGGCTTTGCTGTATGAATGGATAGAAGAATATGAACCCGGATTGTTTGAACGCATACAAAAATTAGTTGCCAAAGGAAAATGGCACATTATGGGCGGATGGTATTTGCAGCCCGATTGCACTATGCTGTCGGGTGAGTCTTTTATTCGCCAGATAGCATACGGAAGAAAGTATTTCAAAGAAAAGTTTGATAAAATTCCGACAACGGCAATAAACTTTGACCCGTTCGGACATACGAGAGGTCTTGTGCAAATACTTAAAAAGAGCGGCTTTGATTCATATCTGTTTATGCGCCCGGAAACAGATAAGGGTGATTTTATTTGGCGCGGCTTTGATGGAAGCGAGATACTCGGTCACTGTCACTATGGCGGTTATAATACGCTCAAGGGGGAAAGCGTCAAAAAGATAGAGGAGGTTTTAAAAGAATGTATCGATAAGAAAAATATTCTTGTAATGTGGGGAATAGGCGATCACGGTGGCGGACCGTCAAGAGTTGATTTGAATAAGATAACCGAGTTTATAAAAGAACATACTGAGTTAAACATAAAACATTCAACACCTGAAGAATATTTTAAAACAGTGAACAAAGATAAACTTAAAGTAATAGAAAAATCTCTCGGTCCTTGTATGATAGGCTGTTATACATCAATGATAAGAATAAAACAGGCGAACAGATGTGTTGAAAATAAAATTGAAATGATGAAGCGTATGATAGCGCAATCGGACATTTCAACTGATGGTACAGAAATTAAAAAAGCTGAAAAAGCATTGATGCTGTCACAGTTTCACGATGTCTTGCCGGGGTCTATGATAAAGAAAGCAGAAGCGGATTCGCTTAAAGAGTTCGGATATGCCGAAAAGATATGCGACAAGTATATAGCCAAAGCATTTTTTAAGCTTTGTGACGGGCAAAAAAAGTGTAAGAGCGGTGAGATACCTGTTATTGTGTACAATCCTTTGCCATATACGATACAAAAAGAGATAGAGATTGAGTTTCAGCTTGAAGATCAAAACTGGAATGAAGATGAAACAACAATCGCAAGGGTAAAAGATGAAGATGGAAATTATTTACCTTCGCAGAACGAAAAGGAAGATTGTACATTTTCTCTTGACTGGCGTAAAAAGATTGTGTTCCGAGCTGAACTCAAGCCGATGCAGATAAACAGATTCAACTGTGAATTAGAGGTTAAAAAGAATTACAGCCGCATAGCAAATCCGATTGAGAATGACGGATTCTTATGTGTAAATAACTCGCGTATGACGGCAAAAATCAATAAGAAGACAGGTTTAATCGCTGAATATACAGTTGACGGAAAGTCAAGACTTAAACAGGGATCGGGTGTAATAAATGTCTATGCCGATAACGAAGATCCTTGGGGAATGAGGGTGAATGGGTTTTATAATAAAATCGGTGAGTTTAAGCTTATGAGTGATTGCGACGCAAATAAGTTTAACGGCTATCCCGATGAAAAATATGAGAATGTGAGAGTTACAGAAAACGGCGATGTAAGGATGAAGGTTCAGGCCTTTTTTGAGTATGACAAATCGGTTGCTGTTGTAACATATACGATTCCGAAAAATGATGTGTATATTGACATAAAAGTACATATGTTCTCAAACAATACAGATCGGGTATATAAATTGACATTTAGAACGGATTTTGAAAACGGAAAGTTTATTGGTCAGACAGCATTTGGAACGGAAGAGCTTGCGGATGACAGGGCGGAAGTGACATTCCATAATTGGTGCGGCAGAAAAAGTGAAGATAATGAGATATACATATTAAATAACGGAACATACGGCGGAAGCGGCGGTGACGGAGAGATAAGTATGACCTTGCTGAGAACGCCTGTGTATTCGGCACATCCGATAGAAGAACGTCAGCTTGCTCCGCATGACAGATTCCTCGACCATATTGATATGGGTGAGAGAGAGTTTGAATACAGAATTACTACGGAAAAGACAGTAGATAAAGAAGCGGAATTATTTAATATGCCGCCGTATTCAGTGCCGTTTTTTCCGTCAGGTGACGGAATAAAAAGAAATACTGCTGTTGAAATAGATAACGATAATATTTTGCTTACAACAATGCAGAGACGGAATGACGGAATTTTAATAAGACTTTTCAATACGCAGAATAACTCAAATGAGGCAAATGTTTCGGCTTTCAAAATTAGCACAAAGATTAAATTTGCACCTTTTGAATTTAAGACATATATAATTAAAGACGGCGCTTGGGTTGAAACAATGATTGCTCAAAATTAATGCTTTCAAGATGGGAGGTATAACATAAAAATATGGATATCGGAAATATAGCGTATTAGTACAAGTTTAATATATGGAGAGAGGAAATAAAAAATGAGCAGACGAGATGATATATTTAAGAATTTTATTAAGTATGAGGATGAGACTAAAGAACGAGTAAAAAACGGAATTGAACTAAATCGGAAGGGTTTTGCTAAAATAACCATAAAGGATAAAAACGATAATCCGATTGTAGGGCAAACGATTAAGGTAAGGCAGAAAAAGCACGAGTTTTTGCACGGAGCGAACATTTTTATGCTTGATGAGCTGGAAACAGAAGAAAAGAATGGCAAATATAAAGAATTATTTAAAGATACATTTAATGAAGCTACGCTGCCGTTTTATTGGTGCGATTTGGAACCGGTTCAAGGAAAACCGAGATTTGAGAAGGACAGCCCAAAGGTATATAGACGACCGGCACCTGATTTGTGTCTTGAGTATTGCGAAAAATACGGAATTACACCGAAAGAGCATTGCCTTACTTACTTTGGTCATCAACCTGATTGGGTTGATTGGACAGATATTAATGATATGAAACGCAAGCTTGAAGTCAGGTATAAGAAACTTGCCGAGCGTTATGCGGGACGCATTAAAGGCTGGGAGGTTATCAATGAGCTTTTCTGCACGCAGGACCCGTTTAACAAGAATCCGTTTTTTAAATCCGATGAGGTGTTGGATTGGAATTTTAAGCTCGCCGAAAAGTATTTTCCTTGCAATGAGTTAATTATCAATGAAGCGTCAACGGTTTGGAAATGGCAGCAGTTTGCATATACAAGAAGCGGATATTATCAGATGATAAAGAACGGTCTGGAAAAGGGACTGCGCATTGATACGGTGGGAATGCAATATCATGTTTTTGAGTCGAAAGAAGAAGAAAAAAACAACGTTCGGGATATGTATAATCCAAAGGTAATGTTTGAAGTTATGGATACATACGAAAAGCTTGGCAAGCCTTTACAGATTACAGAAGTAACCATACCGGCATACACAGATTCGGCAGAGGACGAAGCCATCCAAGCGGAGCTGATTGAAATACTTTACGGTATTTGGTTTAGTCATAAAGCGGTTGAAGCAATTATTTATTGGAACTTAACCGACGGTTATGCGGCATTTGCGCCGCAAGGCGATATGACATCGGGAGAAAATATATACAGGGGTGGGCTTTTACGCTTTGATATGAGCAAAAAGCCTGCATACGAAATGATTCATCATCTGTTTAAAGAACGTTGGATTACAAAGACTGAGGCTGAAACAAACAAAGACGGAATCGCGAAATTTAAGGGATTTTACGGCGATTATGAATTAACAATAGGCGATAAAAAGATTGATGTATCGCTTAAGAGTAATATAGAAAATGAAATTGAAATACAGTTGTGATTCCGAAATTAAAACAGAAAGAGGTAATAAAATGTATGAATTCTATAAAAATATGGAGATTACCTATGTGGATAGCCCATATTTGACAAAAAATCAATTTTTAAATGCTGAGGCGCATCGGGTCGAGTTGCCGACATATCAAAGTGTCAGCCATCTTCTGCCGAGGATATATTGGAGCGGTCACGAGGCGGAGGTTGCTTGCTATAACAAGGCTTGGGAAATTGCATTTTCCAACCTGAATAATCCGGAGCCGGGGAGCGGTTTTGTATCCCCTTTCATTGATACCGCTTTTAACGGAAATTTATTTATGTGGGACTCTTCGTTTATCCTGATGTTTGCCAAATACGCTTCGCGTGCTTTTGATTTTCAGCAGACGCTTGACAATTTTTATTCACATCAGCACAAAGACGGCTTTATTTCACGCGAAATTCGTGAAAAGGACGGAGCAGAAGTATATGCACGCCTTGACCCATCTTCGACCGGGCCTGCCATTCTTTCTTGGTGCGAATATGAATATTACTTATATTCGGGCGACAAGAGCCGATTGAAGAATGTTTACTATCCGCTTCTTGCGTATCATTTGTGGATGAAAAAGAATCGAACCTGGCGCAACGGCACTTATTTCCTTTCGGGACTTGGCTGTGGTATGGATAACTCGCCGCGGCAGGAGCGCGATTGCAATCCTCGATATGAACACGGTCATATGATTTGGATCGATGCCTGTTTTCAGGCTCTTATCGATTGTGATATGCTTCTGAAAATTGCTGCCATTTCCGGTATAGATGATGGCGTTGCTGAGTTAAAATCTGAAAAAGAGACGCTTGGGAATTTTATTAACCAAAATTTGTGGGATGAAGAAACAGGATTTTATTACGATATGTATCGCGACAATTGTTTAAGCGGAGTCAAAACCATAGCCTCATTCTGGAGTCTTTTGACCGGTATTGTTCCTGATGAGCGGGTTTCAAGATTAGTAGCACATCTGGAAAACGAAAATGAGTTTAAGCGACCGCACCGTGTGCCGAGTTTGTCCTACGATCATCCGCTGTACCATCCCGAAGGCGATTATTGGCGCGGTTCGGTTTGGGCTCCGACCACATATATGGTTTTGCGCGGGCTTGACCGCTGCGGTTATAGCAAAGAAGTATATGATATAGCACTGAATACTCTTGAAAATGTTGTAAAAGTATTTGTTGAAACAGGAACATTTTGGGAGAATTATGCGCCGGAAAAGGCTGCGCAGGGCAACTTAGCCAAAGATAACTTTGTCGGCTGGACGGGACTTGTGCCGATTTCTATACTTATTGAATATGTTTTTGGTATTCGATGCAACGCTTTTGAAAAAACAATTGAGTGGAATATGTACTTAGACGGTGAATACGGAATTGACAATTTGGCTTTTGGTGAAGCGAATGTTTCGCTTAAACATAATGCTGACAGTACTGTCGATATAAAAACCGACAAGCAGATTACTGTAAAGCTGATACAAAACGGAGAAACAGAAATCCGAAATTGTGTACCGAATATATAATATATTCAACAAACTTGATATAACGGAGGTTAAAAATGTTAAAATCAACGTCAAATAAATTTATTGAGCAAGAATATAGAATTGAGGAAGAGGCTTTAAATGCTTCTTTATTCACGACAGGTAACGGTTACATAGGTGTTCGCGGCAGTTTTGAAGAATATGGATCTATAAGAATTCAAGGGGCGTATATAAGAGGTATAATTGATGAAATTATAGAAGTTATGGAGCCCTTTGCGGACAATGAGTATATGAAAAAGTACTATATAAATGAGGACAAGCTGAAAAATTTTGAATATCAGGATAGCGTGATTAATAACGCTGACTTTCTCTTGCTCAGAATTTCGATAGACGGAGAAATATTCTATCCATGGGAAGGAAAAATTTTATCATGGGAACGGTATCTTGATATGAGGCGGGCTTGCCTTGTCAGAAAGGTTCGCTGGGAAAATTCAAAAGGTGATATAACTGATTTTTGTTTTGAAAGATTTGCATCTTTTGATAATGACCATATCTATTGCATAAAAGCAAACATCACACCGATAAATCATAACAAAAAAATTAAAGTTGTTTCGGGTATAGATAAAAGGGTAAAAACCGGAGGGCAGAAGGTAACCTCGGTTATCGAAGAAAGTGCAAACGGCAATGAACTTTTTTTAAGAATGTCTATGGGTAAAAAATACGGATACGAAATCGGAATTACCGCTGTCTCGCAGATATATCCGATGCAAACGGAGTGGAAAAATGAAAATACAGATGGACTAATATGCAGTATTGCAGAGCTTAATTCCGAGGAAAACAAAACAATTACCGTTGAAAAAGTAATATACATAGTTTCTTCAAGGGAGGGTGATACGAAGAAAGTGACTCCCTGCAAAGAACGGTATGAAGTATATTATAAACAACATATGAAAATGTATAGTAATTATTTTGAAGCTATGGATATTAAAATAGAGGGCGATGAAAAAGCTGATGCCGGGGTTCGCTTTGCAAATTATCACTCTGCTATATCTATAGCAAGGAATGATAATATACACAGCCTTTCGGCTAAGGGACTTACGGGTGAAAAATATAATAATTTTGTATGGTGGGATTGCGAAGTTTATCAGCTTCCGATTTTTATTTACACCGACCCCGAATCTGCAAAAAAAGCTCTGATGTATCGTTATGACAGGCTGCAAAAATCTAAAGAAAATGCTGAAAAAGCCGGATTTAAAGGAGCAAAATATGCATTCTGTTCATCTGTTAACGGTGATGAAAAAGTATGGGAGTATGCAAGACATCCTTTTATGCAGATTCACATAAATGCGGATATTGCTTGGGGAATTATACACTATTACACGGTAACCGGCGATATAGAGTTTTTGAAGAATTATGGTATGACAATGCTTATTGAGCTTTGTAATTATTGGAAAAGCAGAGTAGAGTATGAAAATGACAAATACGTAATTAAGCGTGTAACAGGAACAGACGAACATCATCCTTATGTTAATAATGATGCTTATACAAATTACCTGGTCAAGTTTGTTCTTGAAAAAACATCAGAGTATGCAAAATCTTTTAATATTGATGCGGATTATACGGATATTTCCGATAATTTATATCTGCCGCTTGAAAAGTCGGGAATGATTCCACAGTTTGACGGATATTTTGACCTTAGCAGAACCCTTGAAGAAACAGGCGGCTCCGATGCGACAAAATTTCAAATGAAGTCGTCAGGACTGTATCACAAAAGTCAGATTATCAAACAGCCGGATGTTATGCTTTTGTATAGTTATCTTAATATCGCTCCCGAAAATTCAAATTATGCCGCAAATTGGGATTATTATGAGCATATGTGTGAATCATCTTCGTCATTATCATTTGCTCCACATTCGATTTGTTCGGCGGATAACGGAAGGATGCTTTCGGCATACAATTATCTTATTGAGACATCTTATATTGATGTTTATGATATACATAAATGCGGTTGGCAAGGAGTTCATTCGGGTTGTCTTGTCGGCGCGTGGTATGCAGTGTTCAGAGGTATCGCAGGCATAGTGTGCCGGGATAAATACATAGAGATTAATCCGCATATGATGCCGTGGTGGAATAGAGTAGAATTAAAATTTAAATATAAAGGCTGTAATTTTGAAATTTCATTATCTAATGAAGATTTTACTTTAAAAACAGATAGCAGCCTTGATATTGAAGTTCATTATCAAGGGAAAATTATAAATATTAACAATAAATGTCAGTTGCAATTAAAAATATAAGGAGAATAAACAAATATGATAAAAGCTGTAATATTCGATCTTGACGGGGTTATTGTTTCAACCGATGATTGCCATTACTGTGCGTGGAAAAAGATGGCGGACGAAGAAGGTGTTTATTTTGACAGAAAAATAAATAATCGTCTGCGCGGCGTCAGCAGAATGGCAAGCCTTGATATTGTGCTTGAAAGGGCGGAAAAGGAGTATTCAGAAAGCGAGAAACAGGCGCTTGCGGAGAGAAAAAACAATTATTATAAAGATCTTATATGCGAGCTTACTCCGAATGATATTCTGCCGGGCGCACTAAAGGTGCTGGAGAATTTAAAAGAAAACGGCATAAAAATTGCAATAGGTTCATCAAGCAAGAATACGCCTATAATTTTAAAACAAATAGGACTTGACAATTTCTTCGATGCAGTTTCGGATGGAAATAATATCACTCATTCAAAACCCAATCCCGAGGTGTTTTTGAAGGCTGCCGAAATGCTGAAGATTGCACCGCTGGATTGTATGATAGTAGAGGACGCGGATGCCGGGATTGAGGCGGGCAAGCGCGCAGGAATGAAAACACTTTCGGTGCAAGGTGCAAAAGGCGCTGATTATGAAATGCATAGCTTGGAAGATATTGATTTCTTCAACCGATTGCTGAAGCAAATTGCATAAAATTAGTGATGTAAAGGCCCGAAAAATAAGGCAAAAATTCAAATAGTATAGTTAAAATGCAAAAAGTACAGTAGACAATGATATGCCTGCAATGTATAATATAACTATAAATCAAAACAGAAAGGAAGTTTACAAAAAATGAAAATGGGAAAGAAATTATTAGCAGTGTTGCTTGCGGCAACATGTATATCCGGAGTGGCAGGATGTAAACAGACCGCTGGCAAACCTGAAATCACTTGGTGTTTGCCCGGTTCGATGACACAGATTAAAGAAGATAATCAGCAGAGAGTTGAGGATGCGGCGAATAAAATTATCGCCGAAGCAGGCATAGAAGCAACCCTTAAACTTAAGATGATCGATAACGCATCATTTACTGAAAAGATGAGACTTATGTCATCTTCGGGTGAAAATTATGATTTGGCGTTGACGTCATCGTGGCTTAATCCGATAGATGATAACGTAAACAGAGGCGGATTTATGGAGCTGAATGAGCTTATCGACAAGTATGGCTCAGCAATAAAAGAAAAGGTTGACGAGCGTGCGTGGGAGGCGGCAGAGTACGACGGAAAGATAATGGCAATTCCGTCACAGAATGCATATGCGACAACAAAGTCGTATGTTTTCAAAAAAGATCTTGTAGATAAATACAATATTGATTACAAGAACATTCACACACTTGAAGAACTTGAAAGCTTTTTAAAGGTAGTAAAGGAAAACGAACCCGGAATTACTCCGGCATTCGCGTCACAGAACAGAGATATACCCGGTTCTGAAAATCCTGATTTAACACCGGTATGCTCGGGTCTTGGATGGGATGAAGTAAACCAAAAGCTTGTATATAAATATGAAGATCCGGTTACTCTGGAAAAGTACAGGAAGGTTAACGAGTATTATAAAAAAGGCTATATCGCAAAGGATGCGGCAATCAAAAGCGATTATATGAGTGAGGTTAAGACGGGAAAGTACGGCGTTATATCAAACCCTGGCATATATACAGAGGACGGGTCAAAATCGACAAATGCATACGGATATGATTGCGTCGAGAGTTACATAAGCACAACCTATATGACTACAAGCTCTTTCCAATCAACTATGACAGCCGTAAACAGCGGGTCAAAAAATCCCGAGCTTGCAATGCAGATATTAAATCTTGTATGGGAAAACCCCAAGCTTTCAAACCTGCTTGCATATGGAATAGAGGGCGAAAACTATACAGTTGTAGATAATTCTAATCCCGATATGCCGGAAGTATCGGTAAAAAGCGGCTCAGAGCAAACGTGGGGTATATCTCATAACTATATCGGTCCGCTGTTTGATCAGTGGGGTTCGGAATGGAACTCAAGAGAAGCAATTGAGAACATTATGAAAACAAACTACGATGCAAAAACATCAGGCTTGTACGGTTTCAGATTGGACAAGGAGCCTATAAAAACTAAGCTTGTACAGATTAGTTCTATTATAACAGAAGTAAATCAGGTATTTTATACAGGCTCGATGTCAAATTTTGATGAATATGTTAATGAAGTAAATCAAAGACTAAAAGCGGCGGGCATCGAAGATGTGTATAAAGAAGTGCAAAGTCAGATAGACGCTTGGAAAACTAAATAAAAAGTTGTGATATAAAGTGAAGATATTTGATACTAACAAAAGCTTTAACCAATATGTAATACGAATAATATCCATAATGCTTGCGCTGGTGGTAGGCGGATTATTCACTTTAGCATATATAGCAGTAAACTCACTTGCGGTAAGAAATAAGCAAAACGAATCGGAAATGTTGATGGAGCAGGCGGAGGGTAATATAAACTCCGCCATCGCCTCCATACGTAATTATCTTCAGTATGCGTACAATTCCGATGAGGTTTACAATGTAATATTAAGTCCAAACGAGAACTTGATGCAGGTATCCTCGTCAATAAATAAAATATATGACGACTTTACCGTTTTTGTTCCAAAGCTGCATTCTCTGCAGTTTTACAATGAGAATACAGATGCGTTTTATTCGCGGTCGGTGGTTCCGATGGCTGAAAAATCTGTTCAGGCAAAAGAAATATCGGGGATAAATTTGATGTTTAAATCAACTGTTGTTATGAGAAGTATTAAAATGTATGACGGGACATATGACAGTGTAGTATCATATATATTCAGCGATTATAATTCGGGTTCAAAAGATTCGTCGTATATAGCAGTTAATATATATGCGTCATGGCTTAAAGATATGGTTCAGGTTGATCATATAAGCGGCGTAAAAAATTTTATAATCCAGCCCGATGAGACGGCGAAAATAAAATCTGATGAAAACAAGTTTTTAGCAGAGTTCTTGTTGAAGAATCCGCCCGAGGACAAATTCAGCATTGTGAAGACACGGCTGAATGGAACAAAATATCTCGTGGCGAGTAAAAAAATCGACAGCATTGAAGGCTGTATTATAAAGATGTACCCGTATAAGGAAGTATACAAACCCATAGAGACGCTGAGGTTTATCATAGTTTTAATGGCTGTTCTTTCGGAAATTGTAGTTTTGTTTGCGGGATTTAGAGTGTCAAAGCATTTGTATAGTCCTATAGATGACTTATATAAGGATATATGCAAAGAAACAAACAAATCACAAAACGAAATAGAACAGATACGCAATGTGTTCAGAATGATAGAATACAAAAAAGAGTTTGACCGCAAACAATATCTGAGAGCCCGTGAAATAGGACGTTTGCTGTCTTCTGAAAATGCTTTGAATCGGAAAGAGATAGTACAAATTCTTGAAAAAAACGGAATCAGTGCCGAACCGGAGATATTGACGGTTTGTGCATTTGAAATAGCGGATTATGACGATTTTGCGGCGCAAAACAGTAATCGAGATGTTAAGGCAATTTTGTATGGGATATATAATATTGCGAATGAACTTATTTCAGAGAGCTACGTGTGCTGCGGTGTGATATCTGACAACGGACTGATACAATTTATAATTGAGCAGAAGAAAGATGAGTATAATCCCCAAGAAAACTTAAAAAATATCTGCATTATGGTGTCGGACGCTATGAAAAATCATTTTAATATGGATGTAAATTCGTGTATTGGTGATGAAATAACAGATGTTACAAAGATAAGTGATGAGATGTTTAAAACATTAAAAAGCTTTGTGTACACTTATAATTACGGATACGGGTGCTGCATAACTCCAAATATGATACAAGAAAATATTAACAATATTCACGGAGTATCAAAAACAAGCATCGAGCAATTGAAGTATGCGATAGCATCAAATGATATTAATAAAATAACTGCAAATACTTATTCCGTATTCAACGAAATAAAGAAGCTTGAATATTTTACCGAAAGAAGTGAAATAACGCTTCTTGTTAAAATAATAGAAGATGAGCTTGAAAAATTGTCACACAAGACAACTTCTGAAGTATTGTCTTGGCGAGAAATTTTACAGCAGAAGTATATTGACGATGCGGAAAAAATGTTACTGTCTAATATGACAAATGTAATAAACGAAGTAACAAAAGTGAAAGATGATATGATGAATAAGAAAAATACGGAAATAGTACGCGAGGCAGAACGAATAATAAGAGAAGAGTACGCAGATTCAAATTTATGTATGAGCTATATAGCCAATAAGCTATCGGTAGGCTATAGGCTGCTTGGCAGTATGTTTACCGAGGAATACGGAATGCCGGTTACTAAATATATAAATAAGGTGCGGCTTGAAAAGAGTATAGAGCTTCTGCGTGAGGGTAATATGTCTGTACTGCAGATATCGCGAGAATGCGGCTATGAATCCGAGGCCTATTATTATCGTGTATTTAAAAAGATGTTTGGTATGACGCCAAAACAGTACAGTTCTATGCTTAAGTAAAATGATGATTTTAAAAATCTACAGAAAGGACTTAATGATTTAAAAATGAAAAGCGTAACAAAACAAAGTAAATGGACAAGGCAGATAAAGCGAGAGGGAAAATATTTTATTAAGAACCTTGATCTTACATTGCTCGCTTTGCCAACCATAATAATAATATTTATATTCAGTTATATCCCGATGTACGGCTTAGTACTGCCGTTTAAGGATTATAAAGTAGGACTGGGCTTTTGGAAAAGTCCTTGGTGCGGATTTAAAAATTTTGAGTATTTGTTTAACGGGGCGGATGTATTAAGAGCAACAAGAAACACGGTGCTTTACAATATTGCTTTTATTATAATCGGTACAATAGCCTCAATTGCAGTGGCGCTTATGCTTTACAACCTTGGTAAAAAGGCGGTAAAAATATATCAGACGATTTTGTTCGTGCCGTATTTCGTATCGTGGGTAATAGTATCGTATGTTGTGTTAGCTATGCTGGATATGAACTATGGTGTATTTAATGAAATTATTAAGGTCTTCGGCGGCGAAAAAATAATGTGGTATAACGAGCCGAAGTACTGGCCTTTTATAATTACATTTATGAATATATGGAAGTTCACGGGATATAATGCGGTTGTATACTTAGCGGCGCTTATGAGTATAGATACAACCCTATATGAGGTAGCGGATATTGAAGGCGCAACAAAATGGCAGAAGACAAGGTATATTTCGCTTGCTGGCATAAAGAGTATGATAATTATGCTTACAATAATGAAAGTCGGTCAAATCTTCAGCGGCGACTTTGGCTTATTCTATAATGTGCCGATAAACTCTTCGCTGCTGTATCCGACAACAGATATTCTTAACACCTTTACATATAGGGCGTTAATGAATATGGGCGATACCGGAATGTCCTCGGCGGCAACACTGTATCAGTCGCTTGCAGGCTTTATACTTGTAATGATAACGAATTATATTACAAGTAAGCTGGATTCTGAAAGCGCATTGTTCTAAGGGGAGGCATAATAAAAATGAACAAATCTAACTTAAAAATGAAGAGCAATGATCATCATATAGTAAGCCATATCATACTGATACTTGCTTGTATAACAATTATATATCCGTTTTGTGTAATTATAGGCGCATCGTTTCAGTCACCTGCAGACTTGGCAGAGCATGGTTACAGAATGATACCGAAAGAGTTTTCGCTTGAAGCTTACAAAATGATATTTCAAACTTCGGGACAGTTGTTAAATTCATATAAGGTTACGCTTATCGTAACGCTGCTTGGAACGATACTTGCCACAACACTTACAACAAGTTATGCATACGTAATATCAAGACCGACCTATAGGTACAGAAAGATTTTATCATTTTATGTGTTTTTTACAATGCTGTTTAACGGCGGTCTGGTTGCAAATTACCTGTGGCTGTCGGGCACGCTGAATCTTAAGAATACATATGCGGTATTAATACTGCCTTTATGCGTATCGCCGTGGAACATAATAATGATGAAGGGTTTTATGATGGGCTTGCCGAGCAGTCTGCCCGAGGCGGCAAAGGTAGACGGCGCGTCAGAACTTAAAATATTTACGAGAATCGTTTTGCCGTGTTCGCTGCCGGGTGTTGCAACAATCACATTGTTTTACGCCCTCGGTTATTGGAACGATTGGTATACCGGAATGATTTATATAGACGGAAACGATCTTGTATGCTTGCAGCTGCTGCTTCAGCGAATAATTAAAGACATCGATTTTCTTAACAGCGCCGAGGCAATGAGCACAGGTATGAATACGGGCAAAGAACTTCCCACGGTAAGTGCAAGAATGGCAATGTGTATTCTTGCGGCAGGACCTATGCTGCTGATATTCCCGTTCTTCCAGAAGTATTTCAGAACAGGTATTACTATAGGATCGGTAAAGGGGTGATTGTATGAATATAATACCAAAAGTACAGCCAAAGAGCGCAAACTATGTTTGTACGTGGGGCGTTCAGAACAGTTTGGTGAGGAAATTTAATTTACCTAATGTAGCAGCGTCGGGTGCAAGGGATACTTTGACAGAGGATTATCTCTTCAATCATAAGTATTATCATTTTATGCCCGATGAATACAGAAGCGGATTGATATTTTTGCTTGATGACGGCTGGGATGTGCCATATAACTCGCTTCAGACATCCGAAGCAGGACCGTTCGGCAGCTTAGAGCCTGACGGCGAACGGTGGAAGTCCTTTGGAAATACTCCGAAGGAACGTCTTATTAATCTAAGTAAAAAGCTCAAAGAGCTTGGTTATCAAGGCTTGGGGTTATGGGTGTCGCCTCAGCTTCCTTTTTCGGAAACAGAGCCGGATATGGAAAAGGCAAGAGCGCACTGGGAAGAGCGGGCGAAATGGTGCAGTGAAGCCGATGTGATGTACTGGAAGGTTGATTGGGGCCTCCACAGTAAGTCGGACGGTTACCGTGAAATGATGACAAAGTGTGTCAAAAAATATGCACCAAATCTTATAATCGAACACGCGTACGGGCAAGATCCGTTTACAAGTGATAAAGTGACCGATGAAACGGGTAAAGGAATGGCAGAAGTGTGTGAGTACAGCGATTGCTTCCGCACGTATGATTTAGCGGAGCAGTTTGAGGCAACGGACGCATATAAAAGAGCGGACGTGATGCTTAGAAATGTGGATAAAACAAAATTCCGCCACGGAGTAAAATGCCTTGTGAATATTGAAACGCCCGTAAGCATAGCCGCAGGCTTAGGCTTTAATGTAGGTATAATGCATTATAGCCGTGATATGGAAACGCTTTTGAAATGGCAAAGAATATTCCCTGCATTCGGCATAGCCGAGGCTGATTATACTTCTTCGGCGGAAAAGGTGACCGAATCGAAGTTTTTTGATGTAGACCCATACTTTTGGCTTAAGGTCGGGGGAAAGTTATACTCGTTTGATGTTCCCGCCGTTGCGGCAAGAGGAACAAAATTACCCGATGTAAAATGTGACAGTGAAAAGCCGATTATTCTTGCAAGCGAAAATCCGAACAACGGAGCATATGCGGTCTCGGCTGTAAGGCGAACAATTGAGCCGAACAGCGGTATAATATACCCGGCGGATGTAACAATATACCCGTCAAGCTGCAAAAATCCGATAGGTGTATTCGGCTATTTCAAAACGTTAACCGTTGCGCCCAAGGCCGTTATATCAAAAGACAGCCGTATATACATACAGGGAATGCTGGCAGAAGAAGCAACTGATATAACCAACAGCGTAACACTTTCCGACGGAAAGCTTGTTGTTGACGGAATGTTACTCAGAAAGCACGGCTTCGCCGACTACGAAAGGCGAGAATTAACATCACCGGCAGCCGTGATAAAAATTGTCTGACAGCGTGGTATAATCATTTTAAAAATATAATTAAAAATATGAATATTAAAAATTTGAAGCAGGAAAGGATGTAAAGAAAATGAAAAAAGGTTTGAAATTAGCAAGCGTTTTAACAGCCTCGGTTATGCTGCTGTCATCCCTGTCGTTGCCGATGATTGCAAATGCCGAAAGCGGAGAACAAAACAGCGGCCGGATTGTAAAGCAATGGAGCTTTGAATCAGGGGCAGAAGGCTGGCAGGTTGGTAAGTTGAGTGTAAACGAAACGGAAACGGATACAATGGCGAATTTCAGAGTTATCGACGGTACTATCAGAGCCGATGCAATAACAACTCAAAACGATCCGCAGTTTACTACGTCCGATTTAACGAGCGAAGGTATCACGTTGGGCAACGGTACGGAAAGTAAGCCTAACTACATAAAAATCAGAATGAAAAACCATTCGGACATTGCCGATGAAGGCAAAGTATTTTTTATGACCGATGAAGATACAAATTTCACTTCCGATAAAGCAAAAGCATTTCCGATTAATAAGAATCAAAGTGATTTTACGGATATTTATCTGAAGATGAGCGATGTAAGCGGCTGGACAGGTAAGCTTAAGGCTCTCAGAATAGACCCTGTAGATAAAGTTGGAATGGATAGCTCAAAAGCCGGAACATTTATTATTGATGAGGTGTCATTATACGCTATCCCCGCCCCGGAATCAAAGACGATAGTAAGCCAAACATTTGATACGACGTATACAAAAGAGACAAACCAAAAAGATTGGTGGCGTACGTATCTCAAGGATTCAAGTGGAAATATTATGGTGAGAGCAGCGGTTTCCGGTACTGAGATTGAACAAAAGGACAATGCCTTAAATATAAAATTTTCAGCTTCAAATCAAAGAGTGGATATTTTAGGACCTACCGGTAATAAAGATACTACCGGACGGCATAGAGTTTCCGTAAAAATTAAAAATAACGGGTCGAGTCAGGCAACAGTACATTTAAATGCTATAGGCGCTAAAGACGCAGCTGGAAAAGATTATGACCTTTTTATGAACCAAAGCATTGATGTCGGAGAAGAGAAAGCAATAACATTTGATAGAGATTTTTATGAGCCGTCAGCTACAAGTAATGCGATATTAATTCAGTCCGCAAATGCGTGTGACATAACGGTTGACGATGTAACACTGATAAAAGAAGATAAGCTTGCATTATCGCCGTTGTCTCAGATACACGAAGGTGCAGAGAATGTTGATGTTTCGGGTGCATACGGTCTGTTGTTTAACTATGCTGTAAAGGGAGGACATACCCAATATACACACTTGGGTTTAAATGAGTCTGGGCAGGCAAATATTAAAATTTATGAAAAAGGTCAAACCACAGAGGTCGCAAGTGTAAATTATGCGATGGGTAGCGGTGCATATGCACAGTTTTGTATAAATCCGGACAGTGCGCTGAAGTATAATACAGAGTATACGCTTAAGTTAGGAGTTGTAAATACGTCTGATAACAGTCAGTCATTGAAAAATCTTGCGGTTAACTTTAAAACAAAAGCAGAGCCCAAAATGATGGGTGTAGATTCAAACGGTAAGGAAACAACGGTGCTTGCCAATACAACAAAAATAAAGTATAAAGCAGGAAGCGAAATTCTCGGCGGATGTATAGCAACATATAAAAACGGTGTGCTGACAGGCGTAAAGGGTGTGCCGATTTTGGCAAATGCAGAGACAGACGGAGAAATAAGCTTAAGTGATGTCAGCACAATCGATGGCGCAGATACAGTAAAAGCATTTTTGTGGAATGCAAATTTAGAACCCGCAGAAAAGGCTTTGGTATTGAAATAATAATCAATAACTATATAGGTAACAGATGAAAAATAAGAGATAAAAATATAATTCGGGCTTTTGCCCAAGTGAAATTTAGTATGCGAGGAAAATATAGCTGCGGCGCTGAGTAAAATCAAACGCCGCAAGCATATTTTCTTCAATTTAGAGGTGAATTTAATGAGCAAAAACAGAATTTTTACCAAATTATTAAGTATAGCATTAAGCGTTATGATGCTGAGTCAGGGAATTGTGCTTCAAGCGCCTGTATTTGCCGAAGAGACAGAGGCTGAAGCTGTTCAGACAAAAGGCTGGGATTTTGAAGATAATAAGCTGACAGATTGGACGGCAAGCGGATTTACCCCTACGATAGAAAAGGGTATGGTAAGCTTTGCTTCCGGCGCAAACAAGTATCTGGAAAGCAATGCGGAAGTCGATGCCGACGCATTCAAATATTTGGTTGTAAAAGCAAGAAGCAGTGCGGCTTCCGAGGTGAAATTTTCTTTTATGGCAAACGGAGCGGAAGAATATGCAGAAGCGGATACAATCCAAATGTCAGCGACAACGGCTGAGTTCAAGGGCTTTAAAACATATGTTTTCGATTTGTCACAAAACAGCGAATGGAGCGGCAAATGCACCAAATCTAAGCTTGAGTTTGGTTCGGAGGGCGCTGATATAGACATAGAAGATATTACATTCTATTCAACATATGGTACGGGCGAAACTGCTAATGAATACCATATTCCCGTTAATGCCACAGAGGAGACAAATCAAGGAGCAAAACTGACCTTGTACGGAACAACTCTCGGAGAGTTTGGAAGTAAACCGGCTTGGAATATCGGTGAATTAGAATCAACGGGCAAAGCAATGATTTTATGGTTTACCGGTTTGAGTTTACCTACTGACACATACAGCAAGATGGTTATTAAGCTAAAAACAAGTAAAAATGTAACGGTTTTATCGCCGTTTATAGTAACAACAGCTAGCAGTGAGTGGATAACTTCAATACCGTCACCGACAACAGCTTCCGTCGGAGATTATACCTATTATGTTATGGACTTAAGCGAAGTAAACGGATATACAGGAAACCTTAAAGAAATGCAGTTTAGAATACAGTTATCGGAAGGACAAACAGATGGCTTTACCGCTGATATTGCAGATGTATATGTTGCCGATAAATTTGTGATCTCGCAAAACCCCGATGATGTTGATGCTGATGCAATTGATAAAATCGGTTTATATTCAAGCGCCGATGAGGTTAATACAGATAACGGAACGGTTGCGCTTACCCCATATTTAAGATATGCGGACGGACGTGAAAGCACAGATGTTAGTCTTGTGACGGATACCGTAAACGGTCAGCTTAAAATAAATAATGACGGTACGGCAACCGTAACAGGACAGTTAAACGGTACTGTTAAAATCAAGGCATTTAGACCTGATACAGATTTATATGCTGAAAAAACAATCACGATTTCAAATCAGCCCGACAGACTTGCCGCAAACGAATTTAAGCTTATGACATTCGGAAACTCAATTACATTCCATTGGCCGGCAGAAAGCCTCGGCTGGACAGGAAAATGGGGTATGGCGGCGTCATCTCAGGACAAGGATTATGTACATCGTCTGCAGTATTATCTTACGCAGAAGTACGGACGGGGTACGGTAGACCAGGTATACGGATGCGGCCCCGACAGTAATCCGACTCAGTTAGGATTGGGCGAGGGCGATATTGGATATGATAGTATTGACTCGAAGTTTACTGAAAATTTACCCGTTCTTGTACAGCGCGCAAAGGATGAAGGCGCTAATATTATTACTATTCAAATGGGGGAAAACGTAAAGACTAACCCTACTGAAGAAAATTATAAAAAAGCGTTAAAGCTGATGGTAGAGGCATTCAAAAAAGAAATCCCCGATGCGGTAATAATTTTATGTACGTCATTTTGGGGAAACCCCGAAAGCGGATTGGTAAAGGGAACGGAAGCTGCAGCAAAAGAACTTGGGATCACGTATGCTCCGCTTCATACATTAAATACAAAAGCAAACAAAGCTTATGACCAATTTACAAACGAGGGTGTCGCAAGACATCCCGGAGACGTAGGTATGGATAATATAGCAAAGCTTATGTTTGATGCTATTAATACGCAGTTGTCGAAAAATGAGAGAACGCAGTACACCACACCGCCGACAGACGTTAAAATAGCAGACGGTGAGAGAAAAATAACTGCTGCAAGCGGCACTCTCCGGCTTGATGCAAGTGTTTTGCCTGCGTCTACCGCACAGGATATAAAATGGTCGGTAAGCGATGAGAATATCGCAAAAATAACGGACGACGGTTTGCTTACAGCATACAATAACGGCACGGTAAAAGCCAAAGCAACTTGTAGGTTTGACGAAAGCTTATACGATGAAGTTGAAATAATGGTAAGCGGACAAACAATTCCATATACGGTGACGTATGATAAGAACACAACTGATACGGTCACCAATATGCCCGAGCCGAATAAATGGGCAAAAGCAGGATTTACATTTGATAAAGTTTTCCCCGAAAGAAAGTATTATAAATTTTTGGGGTGGGCTTTGACACCCGACGGCGATACGGTTGAATCTGTTGATGTAACAGAGAATACCACGGTATACGCTAAATGGGGTGAAGCAACCGGCTGGAGCTTCGACCGAGACGGATACCTTGAAGGATGGACCGGTGAAAATGCATTTCATTTTAAATCAGAGTCAGGTGTTATGACTGCTGTTGCAACCGAAATGGACACAGCATCGGATCGTGTTTTGAAATTCAACTCACCGATTCTTAATATTTCGCCTGCCGATAAAGGATTTAAATCAATAAGGATAAAAATGAAAAACAGCGATTTCAATAATGATTCAAAGCTGAAGGTTAAGCTTACGACTTCAAGCGGGGTAAGAAGCTTTGACGCACCGGTAAGCTCTGCGGAGTGGGAGGAATATAACTTCCCGATAACCAATGATATGGGAACAATAACGGGTGTTCAGATTATCCCTACAAATATTGACTGCACAGTTCAGATTGACGAAATATATTTCAGTGATTACGAGGCGCCTGCTGTCCCGACATCGTGGACGTTTGAAAAAGGAACTGAGGATTGGACCGTCGGCGGCGACGCTAAAAATTTACGTGTTGAAAACGGTGCGGCGGTTATGGATGTAACAGGCGGAGATCCTAACTTTATCTCACCCGATATGTCCGGCGGCAATATTGCTCTGGGTGACGGAAGCGACGGTACAATTAACTATATCAGGCTTAGAATTAAGAACAAGACAAACGGACCGGCAGCGGGAAAGATATTTTTTGCAACAGCTACGCATAACTTAAACGGATCAAACGATAATGTATCATTTGCGATACCAAATAATACAAACGGTTATGTAGATGTATTTGTAAGAATGACGGACGCCTCGGAATGGAAGGGAATTTTAAAACAATTCCGTATTGACGGCGTTGACGAAACCCCGGCCGCAACAAGCGGTACTATTGAAATCGATGAAGTTGAACTGATGTCAATTTCAAACGAGACGGTTGTATTTAAGAAAGAATTTGACGATGCGAGTGAGACCGACGCGTTGGCGGGGATATCCAAATGGGATAATACAATTTCTCAGGCAGCAGACCCGACAGATGCGGACAATAAAGTAATGAAGGTAAATATAACAAATCGTTACGGTAACTGGGCTGTCTCGGCAAAGGTTAATAAGGGTGATAAGTATAAATTCAAATACAAAATTAAGCGTTTGACCGATGCACAATTAATACTTCGAGAGGTTGTTTACGGCACAGATAATCAACTTCTTAGTCAGCGGATACCCGGTACGGATTGGACAACAAATCAATCAACATTTACGGCGGCCTATGATACTGCAAAATCTGTGGGAATATACGGAGAAGGTGCAGGACTTGGCGAGTATTTGGTCGATAACGTTACGCTGACAAGGTTTGACGATTTTGCGATTTGTGATAAATCAAGGGTTAAGGACGGCGTAACAGATGTTGATATTTATGACAACATAAATATTTTGTTTAACGAGACCGTGGCAGCGCCTGAAATAGGAAAGATTCATATTTACGATAAGGATGAAAAAGAGATTGCGGTCAGCGGGGTTTCCGCTAATCAGACCACATTGTCTGTTAAACACGCTGCTCTTAACAGTAATACGGATTACACCCTTGTTATCGATGAAGTTTCGGATAACGGAGGCAGAACCGCAAAAAATATTCGTATTAACTTCAGAACAAAAGATGAAGTGGAGGTTTCGGGACTGAGATTTACATCTGTTTCCGGGGGCAGTGCGGCTGTTTCGGGAACTATTGTGAACAACCTTAATACTTCGCAGATGCTTATTCTCAAACTGTGGGAATACGGAAACGGCGCTATGACGGCGCTGCCGCAGGAGTATTCTGTAACTGTAAATCCGGGTGTAAACACAATCAACCACATGTTTGAGAATATTAGCGGCAAGGCACAGTCTGTATCATCATCTGTTTGGGCAGACAATGAAAGTATAAGACCTGTTTCCGGCAGTATTGATTTTGAAATCAAATAAGCGGATTTGCTGACGAAAATAAACAGAAAGGATATTAAAATCGGTGAAAAAAGCATATTTTATCGTGATTTACATAGTGTTATCCTTTTTAACTGCTGTTTCGGCATCGGCTGAAACTGCCGAAACAGCGGTGCCGTTTAGTCTGAATGATGTAAAGACTCCGGTTATGGATGATTTTCAGAATACAGGAGGCATTTACGGCGATGCAAATTGGTATGTTAATGAGACCTGCGGAAGCAGTCTTAAGGGTTGGGGCAGGTTTTATTTTACCGATGACAGTGCAGCGGATACTACACAGCGCAAGCGCGTGTTTCAAAGACTTACCGATGATGAAGTATTGTTCTCGTTTAAAATGAAGATGGATACATACTTTGACGGCGTAAGCTTTGAACTTAGAGACGGAAAGTCGAGCGTTCTTAAATTTACAACCGAGTCAGGAGCATTATATTTTTATGATAAATATAATAAAGCGTTAAAGATTGGCAACATTACAACTGACAAGTATCATTTGTTAAAAGTTATTTTAAACCAAAAAACAGGAAGTGCAGAAATATACTGGAATGATACGAATCCGATCAGCGGCGGTGAGGCAAATGTAACGGGCGGTGCTGACAATGTATATATCTCAACATCAAAAGAGGCTGTAGGCAAATGCTATTTGTCACAGCTCAGAGTTATGGCGGGATATTTTGCGGCCGAATATGCGTGGGAGGGCGATTGCGATGAAAGCGCAAAGCTTCCCAAAACAATGAGTTTTGTTCAAAACGGAGGAACGATTACCACTCCTGTTGTTATTGCCCGAAATTATTCGGCGGATAAAAACAGCTTTTTGCTTACTTCAGATGCTTCAACGGCTAAGGTTTCGGCAAAATCAACCTTCAATCAAAGGGCGGATTGGATAACATATGACTTTAATTTTTGCCAGAGAGATCAAAAGTATGACGGATTTGTTGTAAATATCGGTGACGGAATAACAATACAAACAAAGGACGGTAAGCTTTGCCGTAAAAATTCGGACGGAGCATTTGAGGAGATATACGAATATCTTCCCGATGTTGTATACGATATCAGGGTTAATGCAAATAATTTGACGCATAAATACGATGTTTACATAAACGGTATGCTAAAAAAAGGCAATATATCTATGACGGCAAATAACTACGGATACATTGAATTTACTGCAGAGCCGAATACGCATCAGAAGACGGTGTTTGATAAAGTCGAGGTTTATGCAAGAAAGCCTGAACCGAACAACTATGTCGAAAAGCCGATTAAGGCAAATTCCGAGCAGCTTTTAGGTGTGTTATCCTGCTCACTGTGGGAGATGGGTCAGCAAAGCAACTGGCCGTGTATTGCCGCATTTGAGGATCGCACGCCGTGGCTTGGTTATTATGACGGTAACAGTATTGAAGTTGCCGACTGGGAAAACAAGTGGATGTCAGAACACGGAATCGACTATAGAATTTATTGCTGGTTTTCGAACTCTGTAGATTTACCGCTTGATCAGGGCGGATTAAACGATCTTGACCAAGGACATAAGTATTCAAAGTATAAAGATGACATTAAGTATGCTTTAATGATTGACAACGTCAGTTCAGCGTTGCCGAGCTTGCCGAATTTTAAGAAATATACGCTTCCGTGTCTGATTGAAAAGTACTTTAAGGATGACAATTATCAAAAAATTGATAACAAGCCTATTATTTCAATTTTTAGTGTTACGAAATTTGAAGAACAAATGGGCGGCAGCGACAAAGTTAATGAAGCGATACAGGCGATTCGTGATGCGTGTGTTGCCGCGGGTTTTAACGGCGCTTATGTTATGACGGTAAACGGAGGAAGAGAGTATGACTTTGACGCATGCCATATGTATAATTACGGCTATGAGTGGACATCTGTTGATAAGCAAAAGCAGGCAATGACTACATTTTTTACGCAAACTTATAAAAACTTTATTCCTACTGCCGTAATGGGATGGGACCCCGAACCCTGGGGGCAGCCAAAAGGAACTATTCTTACGCCCGCAGAGTTTAAAGAGGTGCTTTGTTATATAAAAGAAGATTTGCAGTCCAAAGCGGATAAAGCTAACGACGGTAAAAATATGGTCATATTCGGTAACTGGAATGAATTTGGAGAAGGACATATGTTAATGCCGGTGGGCGGCACGGGCTTTGCTTATCTTGATGCAATAAGAGATGTATTTGCAAATGAAAATACATCTGCGCATCTTGATACAAAACCTACCGATTCGCAAAAGGCACGCATTACAACAATGTATGATAATTCCGTAAGTGTACGAAGAAACTTGCCTGTAAGAGTGGTTGACAAAAACGGCAATCAAACCAATGTTTTGGATAATGCAGAAAATATTATATTCGATGCGCAGCAATCAAAGAATATAAAAGGTTATGTTGCGTACTACAAGAATGAAAGACTTTTAGATATTAAACAGTATGATCTTGATGACACGGTAATAGATAATATAAAAAAAGAAAACGATGCGGATACGATGAAAATATTTATCTGGGATAATTTGATGCCTGTAATCGTTAATTCAGTTTTGCAATACCTATAATTTTATATTTTGTATTATAAAAGGAGGATAATATGAAAAAGAAAACTTTATTTTACACTTTAATGTTTATTCTGCTCTTTGCGGCACACAATACTGTGCTTGCTGAAAATGAGGAAACGGCTGTTCCGTTCAGCCTTGACGCGGTAGAGCGGTGCGTTTCGGATGACTTTGCAAACACAAGAACTACTTACGGAGACGCAATGTGGACTGTAAACGAAGCTGCGGGCGATGCGAAAAAAGGCTGGGGCTGGTTTTGGTTTGACGACAAATCAAAGTACGCCGGAACAGAACAGCAGAGAGATTTTAGAGCAGTAAGCAACAAGACAAACCTTATGTTCGGCTTTAAAATACAGCTTGAAACATATACAGACGGTTTATCTTATCAGTTAAGAAACGATAAAACCCCTGTAGCAAGCATTACCACAAAAAACGGTGCGTTATATTATGAACAGCCCGGCGGCGAGGATATTCTCGTTTCCGATACGATTAAAACAGATTCCGCGGTTGAGAGAGTTTATATAAGGGTTGATGTCAATCAGGTAGAGAAAAAAGCCGATGTTTATTACAGAGGCAAGCACGTTATAAACGACGCTCCGCTTTTAAATAATGAAACCACGGCAAACAATATTTATATCAAAACATCCGATGAGGCGGTTGGTAAGTGCTATTTGCAAAAGTTGTATCTTTTGGCTGATTATTTTGTTAATGAATATGCCTTGGAGGGCGAGACAAATACAGACACAATTTTGCCCGAAACAATGTCATATGTTCAGGATGGCGGTAAAATTACATCATCGGACAAATTGATAGGAGTTGAAACGCAGGGCGACAGAAGCAGCTTTTTAATAACATCCACATCCGCAACAAACAAGGTCTCGGCACGTGCTGATTTTGATGAAAAAGCTGATTGGGTTACATATAACTATAAATTTTGCCAGCTTGAAAAGAAAACTGATGGATTTATTGTAAATATGGGCGACGGTATCAGCATTAAAACAAAGGACGGAAATTTATGCTACAGAAACGGTGATGGTCAGTATGTTTCTTTTTATAACGGATATTGGCCAAACGTTGTGTATGCAATGCGAATTAATGCAAACTACACCACAAATTGTTTTGATGTATATATAAACGGAACGCTGAGATTGGCAAACGCGCCTATGACATCGGGTGATTACGGGTATATAGAATTTACAGCCGATCCCGGTGCAGATATGAAGGCGGTGTTTGATAATATTGAGGTATATGAGAGATTGCCCGAACCCGAGGATTATGTGGAAGAGCCGGTTGTTACTGATTCGCCTCAGCTTTTGGGTATGTTATCTTGCTCACTGTGGGAAATAGGTCAGCAGCAGAATTGGCCAAGTATCACCGCATATAAAGAAAGAACGCCGTATCTTGGTTACTATGACGGCAACAGCGTTGAGGTTGCCGATTGGGAAACTAAGTGGATGGCAGAGCACGGGATAGACTTTAGGATGTACTGCTGGTTTAATAATACCCAGGATATACCTTTCAATACGGCGTCAATGCGCGATTATGAATACGGAAAGAGGTATTCTAAGTATAAAGACAAGGTTAAAAATGTTGTAATGATTGAAAACTGGAGTTCTACATTGCCTAATATAGAGAATTTTAAAATATATACACTTCCGGGTTTGATAGAAGGGTTGTTTAAAGATGATAATTATCTTAAGATAGATAATAAGCCGGTTATTTCAATATACAGTGTTCCTAAGCTTGAGACACAGGTCGGAAAAGAAAACGTAAATCTTTTTATACAAACAATCAAAGACGCTTGTGTTGCTGAAGGATTTGACGGAGCTTATGTAATGGCTGTAAGCGGAGGCAGCGAATATAATTTTGATGCATATCATGCATATCATTATGGCGATTCGAGCGGAAACGTTTCTGTTCAGACAAGCTCAATGGAGAGAAATAAGATTGCATCTAACAACAAATTCATCCCGACGGTTGTTCAGGGCTGGGACCCCGAGCCTTGGGATCAGCCAAAGGGTAAGTTTGTAACAGTTGATGAGTTCAGAGATTTATGCTACTGGGTAAGAGATACATATCAGCCGTCTTTGCCTACTGATTCCGACGCGCGCAAAATGGTAATATTTGATAACTGGAATGAGTTTGGTGAAGGTCATATCATATCACCTATGAACTACGGCGGATTTGGATATCTTGATGATATACGTGAAGTTTTTACAACAGGCGGAGAGCACGAGGATAAACGTCCGACCGAAAATCAAAAGGCGCGTATAACTAAAGATTACGATAATTCAAGAGTTTTTGAGAAGAAGACAGGAAATCAAATTACCGGTGATTATCCGACAAAGGTTATAAAGGAATGGAATTTTGATAATTCGGTCGAGGATTGGACTAAGGGTTATACTACTCCTATCGTACATAAGGACGGTGCGTTAGTTGCCACATCAACAAACTCTGACCCTCAGGTTTGGTCTCCTAAGGGAATGAATATCGAAATCGGCGAAGGTAAGGCGGAATATATTAAGGTAAGAGTTAAGAGCTTAACGGGTTCTGAAGCTTATCAGATGTTCTTTACAACAACGGATGATACAACAGTCAGCGAAAGCAAGTCAATTAAATTTCAAATTCCGGCGAACGGTGATTATGTAGATTGTTATATAAATATGGCTCAAAACAATTTATGGACGGGAACGTTAAATCAGCTGAGATTTGATATCGGTTCGGCTCCGGGTGACGTATATATCGATTACGTTCAGATACTCGGCTTTGAAAAGCGCGAAAAAGATACGACATACCTTGACGGCTTTGACAAGGGTATAGTTCCTGAAACAGTAGACGGAACGGTTATGATTCCTTTCAGAAAGATAATGGAGCTTAAGGGTATGAAGGTTGGCTGGTATTCTGATTTGAATGAGGCTATAGCCGTTTCCGATTCAGGCGATATTACAATAAGAGTTGCGGTTGACTCAAACATTGTACTTAAAAACGGAAGGTCAATCGTACTCGGTTCACCTGTTAAGCTTGTTTATGGCACCACCTATATTTCAATAGACTATATGGATAAGGTTATGGGATATAATGTCGGCTATGACAGTGATACAAATATTCTTAATCTTGTAGACGGAGTAATAAGCTATGAATTTAGCAGCGGAAGCCTTGTAGGCTGGACCTTGAATGATAATTTCAGCGTTCCTGTGTTAAAAGACAGCGCTCTTGTTATGAGAACCAACGGCTTAGAAGCTGAAATGGTATCGCCCGATAACCTTGATCTTGCACCGTCATCAATTAAGTCGGTTAACATAAAATTCAGAAATAATACGTCTTCCGAATTTGCACGGCTGTATTATACAACAACAAAGGATTCTGAATGGACGGCTGAAAAGAGCGTTGTCATCAAGGTTAATCCAAGTGATAAAAATATAACAGAGTATAAGGCTGTTCTGCCGGAGGAGATTAACGGAAAGATTAAACAGATTAAGTTTGTCCCAACAAGTGATAAGGGAGATATAGCTATTGAGAGTATAGCGTTTGCACTATAGGCGGAGGTGTTGAGCAATGATTAAAAAAATTCTTATTACGGCAAGCGTGCTGATTGCAATGAACTCTGTTGCATATGGCGCACAAATATCCCAATGTGATTATGACAGAGATACCGGAAATGTAACTATTTCCGGTACCTCGGACATATCAGACGACAACGAGATAACCGTGAATGTGAAGGAAAGCGGAAATACTGTATATGAAGGTCAGACAACTGCGAAAGACGGAAAGTACGTATTCTCATTTAAATTAAGCGGCAATGAACTAAAAACCTACAATGTAAAAGTGGGTGAGAAAAGTGTATACACCGCTTCAACAGATTCATTTGTATATTACGGCAGCCAGGCGGCGGATAAGCTGACTTTACTGAAAGAATATGCGGATAAGAGCGATTTGAGTAATTTTAAAGCTGCACTTGCCGAAGCTGTTCCTGTTCTGGGAATTAAGTTGAGCACGGCAGAGACAGAACAGCTGAACAATATAGCGGATATTGTTATGCTGTCGGTAAAGAGTGAGAGTGAATTAACTGTTGAAAAGCTGGATGATATAGTTAATGACGCATTGTTTGTTCAAATGATACGCGTATGCAATAATGCGTCAGACCTTGATACAATTTTGACAAATAACAGCGCAAGAATAACAGACAGATATCCTTTGATTTGGGCAAAATATACTACAGGCAACGAAAAAGCAAGTATATGTAACAAAATTATAGACCAAGTTGCAAACGCACAAAACTTAACAGAGAATTTTATTGCAGATACTTTTATGGTGGAAACTGCTGCATATTACATAAATAATGCGGCCGGATGGGAAAATGCCAAGAAATTTATTTCTGACGTAAAATCGGAAATAGGTATTAATGCGGAAACATTATCATCTGATTCACGTATATACATAAATATGATGAATGCAACGTATAAAGTTAAAACGGATTTTAATAAAGTGTATACCACACCTGTTTCGGATGCAACGATACCGACGACTCCGACAGGCGGCTCAACAGGCGGCTCGGGCGGCGGTTCTATTGGGGGCAGCGGAAGTTACTCGCCATCAACACCTGGGTCGGTAGAGCCAACACAGAAATTTAAGGATTTAGAGAATGTAGAGTGGGCAAAGACAGCAATCGAGGCGCTTGCAAAAGACGGAGTGATAAAAGGTAAGAGTGAAAACGAATTTGCGCCTATGGATAATATTCTGCGCGAAGAGTCTGCTGCAATGTTGGTTCGTCTTTTTAATCTGCCAACACCTGAAAGCAAAACAGGGTTTGGCGATGTAGCAAGCGGTGAATGGTATGAGGATTGTTGCTACGCTGTGAAATCTTCCGGCGTTGTAAACGGAATTGAGGACGGTTTATTTGGCGTAGGAACATATATTACGCGTCAGGATTTTGTCACAATTATATACAGAGCAATGCAAAAGTACGGTATTTCAGGGAAAGCAAATGAAGAGACGGATGTATTCTCTGATGCCGAAAGTATTGCGGAATATGCACAGGAACCGGCAAATTATTTAAAGAAATGCGGAATAATAGAAGGAAAAGAGGAAGGTCGTTTCAGCCCGACTGATAATATTACGCGTGCAGAGGCGGCGAAGATTCTGTATTCTGTCAGGAATTTAAAAATAGAAGGTGACTATGTGAAAACGGGAGGTATACAATGAAACGCTTATCAATGAGGATTATTACAATTGCATTGGCTTGTATATTACTGATGTCAAATGTTGTATCGGTTGCTTTTGCAAGCAATTATGAAGTAACGGGTAACGACAATCTTTTAAATAGGCTTTATGCATTCGGCTTGTTTGAGAATAATGTGATATTGGATTATGACAGCTCTGTGACGCGCGCAGAGGCGGCGTACACGCTGAGCAAGATAATGGGCTATAATGCAGAAGTGAAAAATGACAAAAAAACGATAGATGATATTTCGGGAAGCGCTTATGAAAGTGCAATATATCAGGTTGTTGAAGCCGGATTAATGTCTTGTATGTATGACAATTCGTTTAAGCCCGATGTTGCTGTAAGTTATGGAGATCTTGTAACTGCCATAGTAAAGACCTTGGGATATGATAATTTTATTGATGGGGATTTGACTGTAAGTAATTATATTAATTTATACAAAAAATTTGTTGGCAGTGTTGTGAAAAGCGGAAACTCGGATGTGAAATGGAGTGAATTTATAAAGCTTATAGACGAGTCGATAGATACTGATATTGTTGATTCGACCGTAGACAGTAAAGGAAATTTAAATTATACCGTTGCAAAAGGCGAAACCATATTGTCAGACAGGTTAAAAATCACAAAATATAGCGGAATAATAACAGCAACAGAGTTTTCTGATTTATACGGAGGCAGTACTGTCAGAGAAGGCTATATTAAAATTGACGATAATACTTTTAAGTGCAATGAAGTATTCGCAGCCGAGCTTTTAGGCTTATCTGTGGACGCATATGTCCAAGATGACTCTGCTAATAATGAAGGCATTGTAAAGTACATTGATAGAGCTAAGAATGATGACCGAGTTATAACAATTAAATCTTCGGATATAGAAAGTCTTACAACAAAGAAAATTGAATATAACAAAGACAATAAAACAAAAAAATTAGATTTGCCAAATGGTATCTATGTACTCTATAATGGGGTTTCCGTTTCCGATTATTCCGGGGTGAGCCTTAATTGCAAACAGGGTGTGGTCTATGTCATTGACAGCAACGGAGACGGCAAAAATGATGTTTTGTCAATTTTTAACTATGACAAGACAGTTGTTAAATCGGTAGACACGGATGGTAATATTATTGATTTGCATCATAAGGACAGAAATATTAAACTTAAAAACGAAGACATAAAAGTTTATAAAAACGGAACGTTGTGCAGTAAAGATAAAATAAAGAAGAATGATGTTTTATCTGTGCTGAAGGATATAAACGGAAATCCGTTAATTGTTATTGTAAACGAAAGTGTTGTCAGCGGCAAGGTGTCTAAAGTGAGAAGTGCCGATGAAAACGGTTCTGCGCATAAGATTGTTATAAATGATACAGAGTTTTCGGTTGACAGTACGTTTGATTCTCTTACGAATTATGAGTGGGGAACAGCAAACGGTGTATTCTTTCTGGATTACAACGGTGTAATTGTGGGTTATAAGCAGTCGGGCTTTGATTATGAATTTGGATATATAATCAAAGTGGTTCCGGACACTAATCCTTTAAAAGAAGCAATGAAGGTAAGACTGTTAAATTCCGACGGTGTGGTTGAGACACTGTATACCAGAGAGAGTATGACAATAAACGATGTCAGATACAAAACATATAGTGAAATATCTGGCAATATGACAAGCTGTGAAAAGCAGTTAGTAAGATACAAAATTAACAAAGAAAATAAACTGAGTATAATAGAGACGGCTAAAAACGGTGATGACTGGGCAAATGCCGATACTGTTGCTGAAGGAAAGCTGCGTATGACATACAGCAGCGGTGATTCAAAGCTTCCATATATTAATGCAACCGGAATTATATCGGATAAAGCAAAAGTAGGAAAGGATACATTATTCTTTAATGTGCCGGAAAATGAAGATGTATTTAACAAGGATTTATACTCTGCACAATATGGCGCTCCTATGTATGACGGTGAAAATGTGAAGTTTAAAGCATATTCTCTTTCATCAGAGAAAATCTGCAATGATGTATGTATTTTGTACACGGATAATAATTATTCAAGTCAAAAGCTTACCGAATCATCTCCGATAGGCGTTGTGGAAGAGGTGAGTGAGAGTATGGATAAAGATGGCGAGGTAAAGACAGCCATAACGGTTCGTACGCAAGACGGCGCTGTAACTGTTCAAGAGAGCGAGTACGGTTATTTTAAGTCTGTAACAGGGGCTGACGGAACTACCGGACTTTCGGTACAGAAAGGCGATATGGTCAGATATTTGACAGATCATAAGGGGCAGGTGCCTTTTCTCACTGTTATGAGTAGGGTAAATGCAAACGGAGAGCTTCATACATATAGTACGGGCGGAGGAATTGCTGATAAGTTTTTGTTTAAGGCAGGGTACTTGTACAAGCGTGACGATACTCAATTTATTTTGATTGATAATAAAGATGTTTTAACAAGAGATAAATGGACGGTTTTAGATGCTAAATCAAGTAAAGTTGTTGTGTGCCACAATACCGGGAAGTCAAATTTCTTTATTGCGCAAGGCAGCGTTGACGATATGAACGGATATGCAGAAACTCAGGAAATGCGCCCTGTATCGATATATCTGACATACGGTCTGCCAAAACTTATCGTTGTTTACAAATAAAATGTCAAAATGCAAAGAGTACAGTTAAAATGCATAAAGTACAGTAGACAATGACAGGAGAGGGCTGTATAATGATGAATGTAAAAGCGCTTGCAAAATTTCAAAGGTGAGTGCAATCTTATACACAATGAGGTAAACAAAATGGAGGTAAACAAAATGGAGGTAAACATTGTAGAAAAACAAAAACTTAAAATGGCGATAATCGGTGCGGGGCGATTGTGAATTGGGCTCATACGCCTGCGTATGAAAAAATAGAAAATATTGAAATCGTCGGAGTGTGTGACATAATAGAAGAAAAGGCAAAGGCTGTAGCAGAGCGTCTTGGTGTTGACTTTTATTGCACGGATTATAAAAAATATTTGATATTCCCGAGCCGGATCAGGTTGTGTTTATGGGCTGGTATGAAGGCGGCGAACTGTTCAGAAGCGGATGTGTTATAACCGCGGTTACGGAAAAATCTTTTATTTTCAGCCCGGTCATGAGTCAGTGCCGACTTTCTATAATAAAAACATACAAACCGTAATTAAAAATGCTGTTCGCTGGGCTAACCCAACTTATAGAGAGCATATTGAGTGTCCGCAGGTTGAAATAATAAAGAAGCAATGCGGTACAGAATCTGAAAAAGATTGAGGAGAGATATAGATTGATTTTTGAAAATAATGACAGAATAGTTTTTGCGGGAGACTCGGTTACCGATATGGGAAGCAAGATTCCTGTCGGCGAAGGTCTGTTTGAAAATCTTGGCAAAAGTTATGTGAGAGAAATCGAAAATTTGTTGTCGGTTTGTTATCCTGACGTTAACTTAAGAATAACCAATTCGGGCATCAGCGGCAACACAAGCAGAGACTTGCTTAACCGTTTTCAAAGAGATGTTTTGGATTTAAAGCCCGATTGGGTTTCGATTTGTATAGGCATAAATGATGTTTGGCGTCAGTTTGACACACCTGCTATTATAAGTGACCAGGTTATGCCTGATGAATACGAAAATAATGTAAAAGAGATGATTTTATCTGTTAAGGACAATGTAAAAGGAATCTTCATTGCAACACCTTACTATATTGAGCCAAATTCCTGCGATAAAATGCGACATAGAATGAATGAATATGTTGAAATCTGTATTAATCTTGCAAAAAAGTATGATTGTAAACTGATTAACTTTCAAAAAATGTATGAAGACTATTGCTCTTTTCAGCATTCATCGCGTATTGCGTGGGACAGGGTGCATCCTAATCAAATAGGAGCTGTTTTAATGGCGAGAGAGTTTCTTAAGCAATGCGATTTCGACTATAACAGAGAACCGGGTATTAATTAAATATATGTTGAAGCCGCTCCGCTTAACTTTTATTAAAGAAGGTGCGGCTTTAACTTTAAAAATGAGTTACTCTTTAATAAAATAAACAGACTTGTAAATTATGCCGAGGTGCCGGCTGCAAGCTATTTAAACATTGTACCAAAGGATAAATTAAATATGAAACTAAAAGGAAAAAAGATATTTTTTCTTGGTGATAGTATAACATATGGGCTTGGAACATCTTCATATGAGAAAAGTTTTGTGCCTATGTTTGCAGATCTTTCGGGTGCGGAGGTGAAAAACTACGGTGTTTGCGGGACGAGAATTGCAAAGCAGAGGGTTAAGTTTGGTTGTGAACAATGGAACAGAGATTTTTTGGAACGTGCGGATGAGATGGAACCAAACGCCGATATTATAGTTGTGTTCGGCGGAACAAATGATTTCGGCCACGGAGACGCTAAAATCGGTGACTTTAGTTCAAGAAGTGAGTATACTTTTTACGGGGCAATGCACTGCTTATGCCAAAAGCTTTTGAACAGTTATTCAAATGCAGAGATTATCTTTATAACACCCCTGCATAGATGCGGGGAAGATACGCCTGTGAAAGAAAACGGATTGCCAAATGAAGTTCCGCTTTCGGGATATGTTTCGGTTATAAAAGAAGTTGCGGGCTATTACGGGCTGCCCGTAGTTGACTTATTTAATATTAGCGGAATACAGCCGAATGTGGAAATAATTAAAAAAGAGTATATGCCGGACGGATTACATCCATCTGATAAGGGAGTAAGAAGAATTGCCGAAAGGCTGTATAATTTTTTAAGAGCATTGTGAAGGCTTAATCCGATAACAAAAATAGCCGTAAGTCAGCGCTTATATATGCGTCGGTATCTTAGTGGCGGAATGGAGAATTTTATGAATTATTTTGACAGATATACCTCAAATACATTGGCGGGCAGTTCAAACCAAACCTTTTTTATATCCGAAGATAAGGATACAATAAAAACCGCCAGAGTTTATTTTAAAATATTTTCTCCCGGGGAATATAATTATTCATTTTTATTCTCCAACATAACTGACACTACATTCAATATAGAAACTCATTGTAATTATGTGTGCGACAGCTGGAAAATTTGTGACCTTAAGGTAGGAATATGTAATGAATGTTATGCGGATAAAGCAACAGAGCCTTGTGAAGCTATGAAAACCGTAACATTTAACGGAGAAACGAAAAAAGAGGTTATGCCGGGAGAAATGTTTGCATCAGACGAAGTTAAATTGTGTTTTAGCGAGGGAAGTTATCTTTGTCTTGAAATTTCGTGGAAGGGACATATTGTACCGTGCCAAAAAGAAAAGCTGATACCGGTATTTGCATTGGAAAACGGGCAATGGGTAAAAACGAATATAATTCCTGCCGTGAATATGGTTGGCTGTGACCGTAAGGTAAAGTCAAAAATAGCATTTTTGGGAGATTCGATAACTCAGGGACTGGGTACACAAGAAAACTTATATGAGCATTGGAATGTTTCTCTTGCGGAAAAACTCGGGAGGGATAATGCTTATTGGAATTTGGGTGTTGGCTTTGCGAGAGCAAGTGATGCGGCAAGTGACGGTAACTGGCTGTTTAAAGCAAAGCAAAATGATGTTGTAATTGTATGTCTTGGGGTAAATGATATCAAATCGGGGAGAAGTGCGGACGAAATTGTTGATGATATCTGCAAAACTATACTGATACTAAAAGAAGCGGGAATTAAAGTTATTCTGCAAACTATTCCGCCTTTTGATTACAATGCTAAACAGACGGTCGTTTGGGAAAGAGTAAACTATGCAATCAAAAATACTTTTTGCAATTATGTTGAAATGGTATTTGACAATGTTAGTGTTTTATGCCGAAGTGAAAAAGAAAGAAATAAATCAAGATTTGGAGGGCATCCCAACGGTGAAGGCTGCAAAAGATGGACAGATGCGTTGTATTCAAATATTATAAAAAATAATTTTGAGATGTAAAAATATTATGGTAAAAATAGAAATGATATCGTAAAAAGACAACAATAGTATTAAGAGCTTGCGCATATGAACAGTATACCGAAAAAAGATTGGAGAAAGAAATGAATATAGAAAAAATAATAGAAAAAATGACATTGCGTGAAAAATTACTGCAATTAAGTCAGATTATGTTATCCGAAAGCAACGTTGACGAAATGAAAGAGTTGATTGAAAAAGACTGTTACGGGTCACTGATTTTGGCCGCCTTTTCAACAACAGGAAACGGAGATTTTAATTCTGTTGAATTGGAAAAACTGAATGAAATACAAAAAATAGCCGTTGAAAAACACGGAATACCCATTATTTACGGTCACGATGTTATACACGGTCACAAAATAAATTTGCCGATTCCTCTTGCGCTGGCTGCAACATTTAACCCGAAGCTTGTAAAAAAGGGTTATGAATATGTTGCTATGGAAGCAAAAAATGATGGAATACGCTGGACCTTTGCACCTATGCTTGACATTTCAAGAGACCCGAGATGGGGACGAATAGTGGAAAGCACGGGAGAGGACCCATATCTCGGATGCAAAATGGCAGAAGCAATAGTCAAAGGCTTTCAAGGGGAAGATAATACAAATATTGCGGCGTGCGCAAAGCATTATATTGGTTACGGTGCATCAGAGGGAGGACGGGATTACCACAAAGCCGAAATCTCAGATTATTCTTTGAGAAATTATTATTTGAGAGCGTTTAAGGCGGCGGTCGATAGCGGTGTTATGACCGTGATGAGTTCGTTTAACGAAATAAGCGGTCAGCCTGTTACTTCAAGCAAGTATCTGCTGACAGATGTGCTGAGAGGTGAGCTTGGATTTGACGGATTTGTAATAAGTGACTGGGAGGCGGTTAAGCAGCTGATTCGTCAGGGTGTTGCTGAAACCGATGAGGAGGCGGCAATTTTGGCTTTGAGCGCAGGTCTTGATATGGATATGATAGATAACTTATATATTGATAATCTGGAAAAGGCAGTTCATAACGGAAAAATTTCAGAGGAGATAATTGACATAGCAGTAAGACGCGTCCTGAAAATTAAGGATAAACTCGGACTGTTTGACAACCCTTATGCTGAGTATACAGAATTGCCTAAGCAAGAAATTCGTGATGTTGCACGCAAGTGTGCGGCAGAATCGCTGGTATTGCTCAAAAATGATAACAATGTTCTTCCGCTGAAAAAAGATGAAATAATATGTGTTATGGGAAGTATGGCATTTGATACAAAAAATATTATCGGAAGTTGGGCTGCCGATGCCGATTACAGTGAAAGTGTTTCTGTTTATGAAGGTCTTGAAGCTAAAAGTGAAAATATAATTCACTATAATTGTCATATTCCGGAGAACGATACTATGCGTAACTTGAACCAATGCGATAAAGTATTGATAGTTCTCGGCGAAGCAAAAACTGTTACCGGAGAAGCTAACAGTATGGCGAAGACAGAACTTACTTCGGCGCAGAAATTTGTTATAGACAGGGCAAAAGAAGCAGGAAAGCCTGTAATCGGAGTTTTGCTTTTCGGACGTCCGATTGCGCTTGAGAATAATGTTGATTATTTTGATGCACTTATATATGCGTGGCATCCGGGGGCGCAGGCGGGAAATGCAATTGCTGATGTCCTTTACGGAGAAATGTCACCGAGCGGACGTTTGCCTGTAACTCTGCCGAAGTACAGCGGGCAGATTCCGATTTACTATAACTGCCCTCCTTCAGGACGCGATGTTGATGGATACTATAATCCTGATGCTTACAATTATTGTGATGTTACAGGAAGGCCTCTTTACCCGTTTGGATATGGACTTACATATACTACATTTGAATACGGAAAAATTAATATTGATGAAAGCAGCATATCAATTGATGATATTAATAATGGTAAAAAAGTTAAAGTAAATGTGACAATTCGGAATACGGGCAGTTTTGATGCTGCAGAAACGGCACAATGCTATATTCGTGACTGCAAATCGTCAATGACAAGACCGATAAAGGAATTAAAAGGCTTTGACAAGCTGTTCGTTCAGGCGGGTGAGAGCAAGACAGCAGAATTTGAAATCGGCTTTGAGGAGTTGGGGTTCTATAACAGTAACGGAAGATTTGTTGTTGAGCCGGGTGAATTTAAAATCTATGTAGGAAAAGACGCGTGGTGCGATGAATATGTTTCCTTAAGAGTTAATCATTTGTATTGAGAAGTAAATTTGGCTGCAATGCATCTATTTTGAACCACATAAAAGGCATATGCCTTTTATGTGGTAATTTTTAAATTAAAGATAATTATTGTGTATACAGGCTTACTGAGAATATTTAAAGTCGGTAAAAGTTATGTTATATCATAAATCTCCGATAGATATTTGGTGGGCGAAAAGCCTGTTTGTTTTTTAAATACATTTGAAAAATAATATGGATTATCAAATCCGCACATTTCGGCAATCTCCGAAACAGAAAAATGATTTGTAACAAGCAGTTCTTTTGCGTAGTCGATTTTCATTTTTGTTACAAGTCTGACGGGAGACATCCCGAAGGCTTTAACAAAAAGCGTGCTGAAATGTGCATATTTCAGCCCCGTTGAATTACATAGCTCATTATAGTCAAAGTGTTTGCAGCGGTAATGCCGCAGGATATAGCTATACGCCCTTTCCATATAGCTTTTTTGCACGGGCGGCAGATATTTTAATCCTGTTCGCTGAATATAACATATTATGTCATAAAAGAGTTTCATTGCTTCGGCATAATATCCCGTACCCTTTTGCTTCCAAACCGAATAAAGCCTGATGAATTTGTCACGAAGTTCATTGCAGTCAAAAAGAACAAGCGGCTGCATAGGCATAGGGGTTGAAACATCAAAATATATATCAATGCAGACAGACGGCGCGGCTATTGACTCAACCCGATATGCACCCGTTGTCTGCGTCTTTGGAATATAGCGCAAAGAATCGGGACAATCGTTAAGTGTTACGCCGTCTATGAGTGTTTTATTGCTTCCGGATAAAAAATAAATTAATTCGTATGTATGAAAGCAGTTAGAATATTCTTTTATATTTTTATTATAGTTTGTGTATTTGTCAACGGTATAAATTTTACTGATTTCCGTTTGTTCGTATCCGAATAAATTCATAGCATTATCACCACTTTTTTATGATAACACTAAAATATAATTTTTGCAACCTTTTTTAATATATACCATAATAAATTATAAAAACATAATAATTTTAATTTACTTTTTTAAATGTGGTGATAAAATATAAGACAAGAAGGAGTGCTATTAAATTATGAACGAAAGAATATCAGAATTATCAAAGTTAACCTTGGAAGGAAAAATGCTTCCCACTTATACAAGTGTGAAGTTTGACAGAATGGATTTGTTCCTTCCCGAACACCAAAAGCAGTCGAAAAGAATTTATGATTATATTATGGCTCAGAAACCGGTAATAACCGAGTATCAGACAATGACGGGGCATATGAAGCTTGATGTAAAAGAAATATCAGGTCCGTTTATGAACGCAAGAAGTCTTAAAAACACCGATGAGGCGTTAAGATATTTTTATAATAAGCCTATAGATAATCTTTCAACTTTCGAGTGGCTGCACGCAACCGCGGACTTTGGCAAAATTATTCGTATGGGTATAAAAGGACTTATTGAGGATATAGAAAAATCAAAGCAAAAATATAAAGATGACGCAGAAAAGATAAGCTTCTTGGACTCGCTTAAAATGGTTGCGGACGCGCTTATTAAGTGGGCACACAAATGTTCTGCCGAGGTTTTTGAATTTGCACAGGGGTTAAATAATGCCGAGTATAAGAAAAACCTTTTAAGACTGTCGGAAGCCTTAAAAAAGGTACCGCAATATCCCGCGGGCAGCTTTTATGAGGCAGTACTGTCAATCTATATCCTGTTCAGCTATGAGCCTGACGGCTTAGGCACGCTTGACAGAATACTGTACGATTATTATAAGAACGATGTCAAAAAAGGTATATTGACAAAAGAAGAGGCGAAGGAAATTCTGCAAGAGCTTTTTCTGATGCTTCAGGCAAACACAAGAAAAGGGTCAGCAAACTTTACGCGCGGGGGAGAGTCGCATTTTTGTGTAGGCGGTTATGATGAAAACGGAGAGGATGTATTTAACGATTTTTCTATGCTGATATTGGAAGCAATGTGCGAGCTTCCGACATACATTCCGCAGATTTCGCTGCGCTGGACAAAAAAATTGCCGTTTGAAACATTTTTAAAGGTTCTTGATATGTCGGTTAATGATAAGAACAACAGAATTGCTTTTGTGAGTGACGAGGTAAAAATATATGCGGCAACGCACATTGCTCATTTTCCGTATGAGGTTGCGTGCCGATATTCCTCAGTCGGCTGCAACGAACTTACATATCCCGGTGGCTTTTTTGCAGGCACTACGAATACAAATATGCTGCGTTCAATCGAAAATACACTGTATAACCGTAAAGATGAGCTTTTGGCGGCGGACACATGGGGAAAATTCTTTGATATATATAAATCAGAGCTTTTTAAGGATGTTGATTTAATGATTCGTTATGACAATGAATTTATGAGGATAAGAGCAAAAGATACAAGCTATGTGACATCGCTGCTGTTTACCGATTGCATCGAAAGTGCAAAAACATTCACAAAAGGAAGCTGCAAAAACGTTGTTTCGGGGGCAGACCTTATTGGCATAACAAATGTCATAGATTCTCTTTGCATAATAAAACAGTTTGTGTATGACGAAAAGATTATAACTATGAGCGAAATGATTGACGCGCTGAAAAACAATTGGAGCGGATATGAAGAATTGCGTGAACTGATAAAAAGAAGAGGAAAGTTCTTCGGAAACGATGATGAGACGTCAAACTATATTGCAAAGCTGTTTTGCGAGACGCTTTACGAATATACAAAAGACAAAACCACCGAGCTCGGTTATCATTTGCTGTTCGGCAATCTTCAGGGATATAATCCGCATCATCAGATTTTCGGCTCGGGTACGCGTGCAACGCCTGACGGAAGGCGTGACGGAGAAATGCTTAAGTTCGGGATAGGGCAAAGCGGCGGATATGACAGAGAGGGGCTTACCGCTCTTCTCAACGCGGTTTCAAAATGCGACAAGCATTGTATTTTGTCGGGCGGACCGAGCGTTACAAACCTTTATCTTGATGAAAAGCTTGTTTTAAATAAGGATAATTTTATCAAGACCGCAAAATTATTGGAGACGTATTTTAAAAACGGAGGTTCACATTTTCAGTTGAATTATGTGTCGCAGGATGATTTAAGAAAAGCAAAGATTGCGCCCGAAAACTACAAAAATCTGCGGGTTCGTGTTTCTGGATTTTCAGATTTCTTTGTTAACCTGACAGACTCTGTTCAAGATGAAATTATCAGAAGAACGGTAAAATCAAACTAAGGTGGGATTAAATTATGAAAGCAGTAATATTTGACATACAAAGAAATTCATTTGTTGATGGGCCGGGGATAAGAACAACGGTATTTTTTAAGGGGTGTAACCTCAGATGCAAGTGGTGTCACAATCCTGAAAGTCAGTCACTAAAGCCGCAGATAATGTTTTATGCCGACAAGTGCACGGGCTGCGGCAGATGTCGTGGCATTACGGCGGCAGACACCGATTTTATCTGCTTCAATGATGCAAAGCAAATCTGCGGCAAGGAATACACGGTTGACGAAGTATTTGCAGAGGTTGTGAAAGACAGGTCGTTTTATGAAAACTCGGGCGGCGGTGTTACATTTTCCGGCGGAGAGTGTATGATGCAAATTGATTTTCTTTATGAAGTATTAAAAAAGTGTAAGGAAAGCGGAATACATACGGCGGTTGACACGGCGGGGAATGTTCCGTGGGAGCAGTTTGAGAAAATCCTGCCGTATACGGATTTGTTTTTGTATGATGTAAAAGCGTTTTCGGAAAAGCTGCACAAGGAGGGAACGGGCGTTTCAAATTCGCTTATACTCGAAAATCTTAAAAGGCTTTCGGGCAGGGCGGAAATAATAATCCGAATACCGGTAATCGGCGGATACAATAATAATATTGATGAGTTGAAAGATATTGCGGAGTTTTTAAAAGATATAGAGTTCAGCAAGGTTGAGCTGTTGCCGTATCACTCACTCGGTGAACATAAGTATGATGCGCTGAATATGGAGCGCGAAAAATTCAGCGTTCCCGACAAGGCGGATATGAAAGAATACAAAAAGCTGTTTTGACAGGCGGCAAAAGGGGTGTAACGAATGTTAGAGTTAAGGTGTTCAAGAGTCATGATAACAGGCGGCGGCAGCGGAATAGGCAAGGCGATTGCAAAGCGTTTTACAGATGCGGGCGCGACTGTGGTCATAGTGGGAAGAAATAAGGAAAAGCTGGAGAGCGCGGCGGCAGAGATTTCCTCGCCGCGGCTTGAATGTATGCAGTGGGATATATCCGATTTGTCGCTTTGCGAAAGCAATTTTAAAAGGGCGGCGGAACTTATAGGGGGACTTAACGGCTTTGTAAACGCCGCGGCTCTCGGCTCGGCTGTTGTGACAGGGCGCGGATATGAGCCATGGGATATAACCGAGGAGGAATGGGACACACTGACCGATGTGAACTTTAAGGCGGCGTTCTTTATGATGAGGAACGAGGTTGACTTTATGAGGGCGCGCGGCATACGCGGAAATATCCTCAACATAGCGTCAAATGCGGCTTGTATGGATATTACCGGTTCATACGGGGCGGCAAAGCAGGCGGTGATAAAGTGGACAAGAGCGTTCGGCAAACGTTTCGGAAGCGACGGAATAATCATAAACGGAATTGCGCCGGGCGCGACATTCACGCCGATGATTGCGGACTATGCTCATGCCATAGACCAGCCGTACGAGCGTCACGCAATCGGCAGATTTATACGTCCCGACGAGATTGCGGAGCTTGCGCTATATCTTATGAGTAACTATGGAGAGATAATCTGCGGACATACGGTTGTTGCGGACGGCGGCGACAGAGCGGCAACATTGTAGGCGAAAGCAGTAGTTCGTATTTCAAAACCGAAATTCGTATTATTCTCTTTCGGTCGAGCAAAAAATAAGGAGGTTAATCATATGTTTGAAAAGTTGACAGAAAAATTAGACAGTTATTTGGAAATGGGGATTCCGTTTTATGACTGCATAGTAATGCACAACGGAAAATGCGTTTTCAGGCATAACAATGGATATACGGATGTTAAAAACAAGGTGGGCGTAACAGGTAAGGAACTTTACAACATCTACTCCTGCTCAAAGCTGATTACCTGTACGGCAGCTCTGCAGTTGTGGGAAAAAGGCTTGATTCGCTTGGACGATGAGCTTTACGGATATATGCCTGAATTTAAAAATATGAATGTTTTGACTGACGGGGGAGTAAAACCCGCGGAAAATAAAATTACGGTGGAAAATCTCTTTACTATGACAGCGGGATTCAGCTATGATTTGAACTCTCCGGAAATAAAAAAGTGTCAGTCGGACACGAACGGCGAATGCCCGACAAGAGAGCTTATGAAATATCTTGCAAATGAGCCGCTACTTTTTGAGCCGGGATATCGTTGGGAATACAGCCTTTGTCACGATGTTCTTGCGGCGCTTGTTGAGGAGGTTTCGGGTATGACATTCGGTGAGTATGTGAAAAAGAATATCTTTGATGTATGCGGAATGGAAAATTCAAAGTTTTTGGTTTCGGCAGACGATATGAACAAAATTGTAAATCAGTACCGTTATGACGCGGAAAGCGATAGGGTGGTCGAGTGCGAAAAAACAAACTGCTTCAGATTCGGCACAAAATACGAAAGCGGCGGAGCAGGCTGCATATCAACGGTTGACGATTATATAAAGTTTTTGGAGGCAATCCGCACATACAAGCTCTTGAAAAAGGAAACGGTCGATATGCTATCCGCAAACCGTCTGACAAAGGAACAAATCGAAATGCCGACATACTGGGTAACGGACAAACGCGGTTTCGGACTCGGTCAGCAGTGTCCGTGGGAAGAAAGCACGCGGGAGGATTTCGGCTGGGGCGGCGCCGCAGGCGCGCATTATTTCATCGACAGAACGCGAAATTTAAGCGTGTACCTCGGAACCCATGTCTTGGGATATGAGAGGTATCAGCAGAAACGGACAGAGGTAACCGAGATAGTTCAGAGTATTATTGATAATATGCAGTAAGGCGCAGAGGTGTTAATTTCAATATAAATTACATATAAGACTTAAACGCAGAAAAGGATATGTGAAAAATTGCTTTTACATATCCTTTTTGTATTCTCTCGGAGAAACACCCGTTTCGGTCTTAAATACCTTGCTGAAATAATATATATCCGAAAAACCGCAGAGCATGGCGGTTTGAGAAACGCTTATATAGCCTGACTTGAGCAGTCCTTTTGCATAGTCTGTTTTCAAATTTATTATATACCTGTTCGGCGTTATGTCAAAGCAGTTTTTGAACAGGTCATTAAACCGGCGCCGTGACAGACCGCAGCTTTTTGCAGCAGCGTCAAGACAGTCCGCATCTTTAAAGTGTGCACTTATGTATTCTCCAGCATTCAGAATCCGTTTATCTTTGGGCATAAAGGTCTTTTCATAAAGGGTGTTTATGAGCGAACAGAGTTTATAAAATCTTGACATAAGCATAAGTTCATTGCTTTGAGACATAAAGCCGGACTCGATTACTTCAAGAAGGCGTATAATTTCGCCGGGGCTGCCGATTTTTAGAAAAAATGTATCGGTAGAAATCGACGCATATGTTGAAAAATGAACGGAGAAAGCCGTTCCTTTTTCAATGACCTTTACATCATAGTCATCCTTTTGGTTAAAAAAGTATATACTGTTTTCGCTTAAAACAAGCTGTTTGTCCTTGAAAATATGGAGTGCACTTCCGGATAGTTGAATGCCGATGATATGAGTTGATTTGTTTTTTGATGAAAATTCGGACCTGTCTGGGGTAAATTTTATCACGCTTTCTATTTCCTTTATTTTTAAATTTCTAAAATCCATAAAAACCACCTTATATGTTTTTGTGCAAATAAAGTATATCATATTTGGACGAGCTTGTAAATATTTATTTCTCTATTTTACAAATTTTCTTTATTCTCCATTTGCAAGAGAGCGGCATTGTGCTATTATGTGAAAAAGGAGGTTTTTGATTGTGAAATATAATGAATTACGTAATGAAATCAAAAATTATTACAGCAAAACATCGTATGAAAATGCAAAAAAGTATCTGAAAGCCGGCACAAAAAAGCTTGATGAATTGTATGACAAAAGTATGTCTGCATACGATATGAAAGTTTTGCAATATAAGACTATTACCGATATTATGAATCCTGTTTTGTTTAAAGAGTCGCCGTTTTATTATGAAACGGGAATTATACCGGGATTTTCCGACGGTGCAAGAGATTATCACGGGAACAAACATATCGGTGGTTGGACTTATCGAAAAAACTTTCATAAATTTATTGAACAAGATCCTGAACTTTGGGAGCTTAGCTGTCGTCAGAGAAACGAGCTGTTTTATTTAATATGCGGCGCATATAATGATGACGCACAGCATTTCTTGGTGAATTACAGACCTATTTTTGAAAAAGGTTTGAAAGGCGTATATAAAGATGCGCAAGAAGCGTTAAACGGTACGGACAATGGAGGTGAAAAGCAATTCCTATCCGCGGTATGCGAGGGACTTTTGTGCGTAAAAAGAATAAGTGAAAAGTTTGCGGATACGGCTGATGAATTATTAAAAACACAGCCGAATAATACAAATTTGAAAAGAATTGCAATTTCGGCAAGACGATGCCCGTGGGAAAAACCCGAATCATTTTACGAAGCGTTAAATACATATGCCTTTATGCGAAAGGTTATAGGCTCTCTTGAGGGAATCGGACCAAACTCATTCGGTCGTGTCGATATGGATTTACAACCTTTTTATGAAGCGGATATAAAGTCCGGCAGAATGACAAAAGATGAGGCGTTTGAACTGATTTCGCAGTTTTTAATCATTTTTGACTGTCATTATGATCACGATTCAAAGATGATAGGCTATGCCGACCACGAACTTGAAAACACATATGTCATCGGCGGTTGCGATAAAGAAGGAAATCCGCTGTTTAATGACATTACAAAAATGTTTTTGAAAGCTACCGCCGAAGAAAAAATCATATTTCCCAAGATAAAATGCCGTTTTTCGG
>CADBUP010000140.1 GCA_902797885.1 uncultured Ruminococcus sp. | reverse complement strand
CACGGATGCAATAACACGCATTTGTGCATTTCGCTGATTTTAATAAAAAACAAATATTTTTTTGTTCCCTTGCTTGACAAAATAAGACGACGATTATACAGGCGCAGACAGAAAACGACCTGAATTTAACCGCTTGCTTGCCGACGCTGAAAGTAAAAAGTTTGATGTCATACTCTGCAAAACCCAATCACGATTTACCCGTGAGCTTGAATTGGTGGAAAAGTATATACACGGCTTATTCCCCTTGTGGGGTATTCGCTTTGTAAGTATTGTCGATAATGCCGATACGGCCAATAAAGGTAACAAAAAGTCGCGGCAGATAAACGGACTCGTGAATGAGTGGTATTTAGAGGATATGTCAGAAAATATCAAAAGCGTTCTGACAAACAGACGGCAAAACGGTTTTCATATCGGTGCGTTTGCACTCTACGGATATAAGAAAGACCCCGACCAAAAGGGCCATTTGATTATTGACGAAGAAGCCGCTGCCGTTGTAAGAGAAGTTTTTACTCTTTTTTCACAGGGTTACGGGAAAACTGCCATTGCCCGACTGCTTAACGACAGAGGCATACCAAACCCGACAGAATATAAAAGATTGCACGGACTGCGATACAAACAGCCAAAAACAAAAAGCAGTACACTATGGAAATATTTTTCTATATCCAATATGCTCATAAATGAAATCTATATCGGAAATATGGTACAGGGTAAATACGGAAGCGTATCATATAAAACAAAGCAAAATAAACCGCGTCCCAAAAGTGAATGGTATATCGTCGAGGGGACGCACGAACCTATCATTGACCGTGAACTATGGGACAGAGTGCAAAAAATGGTTGCTGACCGCACAAAGCCTTTTTCCGTCGGTAACATTGGCCTTTTTGCCAAAAAGGCTCACTGTGCTTATTGCGGCTATGTAATGCGGTCATCGAAAAGTCACGGACAACACTTCCTGAAATGCGCAAATAAGCACGTTTCAAAAGACGCTTGTACCGGAGCGTTTATATCGGTAGATAGGTTAGAAAAAATGGTTATTGATGAAATTAACCGTTTGTCAGCCGAATATCTTGACAAAGACGAATTAGAACGAAACATTGGATTTTGTAATAATCTTCAAGCACAAAAGAAAAGACTGATTACCGATATTGAAGTCTATAAGAAAAAAATTTCAGAATACTCAAAGGGTATTCGAGATATTTATATGGATAAGGTAAAAGGCATAATTTCGGAAAGTGATTTTATTGATATATCAAAGGATTTTACAGCCGAGAAGGAACGGTTAGAACACATAGTCGCAGACATTAATACACAGTTATCCGCGCTTAACGAAAAAATTGAAATTGGAGACAATCGCCGTGAGCTTATTGAACAGTACACAAACTTAGAACATCTGAGCCGCGAAATCGTTGAAACGCTTATTGATTATATTTCAGTCAGCAGGCGTATTCCCGGCACAAGGAATGTTCCGATTGAAATTCACTGGAATTTTTAATGTGTGCGTATAATTTTTTCGGTTTTGTTGTTCTTATGAAGTAGCAGCAGAGCAGAAGGCGCGTGCAGTTTATGACAACATACTTCGGATTTCCGATGACCCTGATGTCAATGATGTAATCAAGTTCCTACGCCAGCGTGAAATTGTACATTTTCAGCGTTTCGGCGAAGCTCTCGATCAGGTTCAGAACCGTCCGAAATCAAAGATTTGCTGTGGAATGGACACAAACAAAAAACAATAAAAGCGCCTACGCAAAAAACGGCAGAGCGCGGCATTATGCCGGCTCTGCCGAAGCACAGCTTCCAACAGCCTGTCGTCTGCTCATTCTCTGCCAGTTTATAAAGCTGTATGTGTCATTCGCGAGAAACGCAATAAAACAAATTACCACCGATAAATATGAGGCATCCCGAAATGACGCAAGCACCCATAAAACAATTAAAACTATATCGTTTGCGGCATAGCCGAGTGCAAAAAACGGACTTCTTCTAAACGAAAGATAAACCGCAACAAAGCTCGTGGTCACCGATATTGTACTCGGAATAAGATTCGCCGTATTAAACGCCTTTAAAATAAAGTAAAAAGCAACAGTCACAGCCACCGCCAAAATCCACATAAACACCTGTTCGTACTTTGAAATATAACGGTTGACGGCAACCTCTGATTTATGTCCGTTATACGGATTTCTAAGCCACGAAATCAGCGATATAACCGCCATCGGCATAGACATTCCGAGATAGGTAAGCATTTCTCCGTAATACGCAAAGCTAAACGAAATATATCCATAGAAAAGACAGAAAAACACCATAAGTCCGGGACCTGTCGGATTTCCCTTCGCGTTAAATATAAGAGCGGTTACCCCCACCATAGAAGCTATAAGAGAAAGATAGCCGTCCTTGCCCAAAAAAATATTCGCCGCGATAATTACAAATTCCGAACACAGCCAAAGTACAAGCTCTCCCTTTGAGAAATAATTCATAAGTGATTTTATTTTTTCCATACTGCTCTCCTCTGACCGCCGAAATTATAACGTTATATTTTTCTTTAAAACCATTCCGTAGTATAGCACAAAAAATGTTCTTCGTCAAGGCAAAATTTTATTGCACAGCCGCATACCTTATCAGCCAAATCATACGTCTATCAGATAATGTCCGTTAGGGACACCTCATATTTTCAAAATGTAAGACGCATTCGCTTAGTATTAACCCTGAACACACCCTGAACACTAAAGGAATATAGTAAAAACCATTCTCTTCGAAACGGTTATCATACTAATTGGAACTTCGTCCATTTTTGTGACTTATATCTCCGGATAAAAATCACACCGCGGAGCACAAGATCAACGCTCATACCTATAGCAACGCCAATCACGCCCCAGTTCAGCCATAAGCCGAATAGTGCCGAGAACAAAAGCCGAGCGGCAATAGTCAATGTTATCGAAACAATCATCGTGAATTTAACATCCCCGGCGGCTCGAAGCCCGTTACCCAAAGACCCGGCAAACGGATATGCCAACCCGTTAAATATGTTATTGATAAGTACAAGCCATATCACCAAGCTTTTTGCTTCCGGTGAAATGGCGGAATAACGAATAATCAGCGCCGTGAATAAAAAAATCAAAACAGTATTAAAAGACGTAACCAGAGAAACACCCGAAACATCTGCTTCAGCGGAAAAGCTAACCACGGAACGTGGGCAGCATGTGAGATTTTTTCTGTAAATTCGATTTTTCTATGACAAAATATCTGTTTTTAGTGGGCAGGATAGCCGAGTT
>CADBUP010000139.1 GCA_902797885.1 uncultured Ruminococcus sp. | reverse complement strand
TTTTTGTTGAATTTTTAAGGAGGTGTATCTGTATGGCAAAATGCGAGATTTGCGGAAAGGGCGTTACTTTTGGTATTAAGGTTTCTCACTCACACCGTAGAGCTAACAAGGCTTGGAAGCCCAACGTAAGACGAGTTAAGGCTATCGTTAACGGCACCCCGACTAAGGTTTATGCTTGCACAAGATGCTTGAGATCGGGTAAGGTTAATCGCGCCGTATAGTCATTCCCTTTTGGCATATGACATAAAATAAAGGCTTTTGATATGTTTCTGCATACCAAAAGCCTTATTTTTTATCTTCCGTGCATTGTGTCCCAATGTGCGATTTTTACCGTCGCCACGGTGTTGTCATTCTTACTAAACATAAAATCCTGGAAGTAAATTCCCGACGTGTCGCCTTTCTTCTGATTAGACTCTAAATTCTGACCGATATACTCGATTTTACTTCCGCTCTTTTTAAAGTACCTTGTCGCGCGCGACGCACTCTTTTCGGTTTCGCCCTTTTCGTTGGTGCTCTCTGTTCCCTCGCTGTACTCGTCACCGTACGCCTTTTTGAAATCTTCCATAGGCATACCGATATAAATTCCGCGTGATGTCTTATATCTTGTCGCCGTGTCACCGTCAAACGGGCCGCTTGCGGTAACAAGCGCCTCTGCCTTATCGTCCTTATAAGCCACTATGACACCGTCATAATACTTATATTCAGCATCGGTCTTTGTCGCCTCACCGGTGATCTTTTCAATCTCATCCCGACTCATTCCGAGACTGATTTTTTTGCCCGACACAGTATCCACAAGCGAAAGATCATCATCGCCGTATTGGTATTGTGTCTCCTTAGTACGCTCATCAAGCTTAACGTCATACTCTCTGTTGCCCTGCGGCTGTTCGCTCTTTACTATATTCTCGCCCGTACTGCTCGCGGTCTTTTTCCTGCATCCGCTAAGCGCCGCAGAGGATAAGAGCAATGCCGCCAATAAGGCAATCACTCCGCCTTTAAGCAAGGTTTTTTTCATAATTCATCTTCCTTTCGTTTATTTAATTACGCTATTTTAAATATATCATCAAAACCGCAATATCCGCCGGTGAAACACCTGAAATTCTCGATGCCTGTCCGAGTGACAGCGGTCTTATTTTGTCAAGCTTCTGTATCGCCTCAAGACGAAGACCCTTTATCTGTTTATAATCGATTCCACCCGGAATCCGCCTATTTTCAAGCTTTGAGAATTGCTCGGCCTGCGCCGTCTGGCGATTGATATATCCCTCATATTTTATGCTTATCTCAACCTGTTCGCGGACTTCCCGCGGAAGTTTTGGCCTATCGGGGTCAACCTCTTTAAGCATATCATAGGTAATCTGTGGCCGCTTTAAAAGCTCGTCCGCGTGCACTCCGGTTGAAATAACGGTGCTTCCGGCGGACTCTATTATCCGGTTGATAGAATCCGACGGCGGAAACACAAGCTTTCTCAGTCTTTCAATCTCCTTTTCGATTGCATCTCTCTTTTTAAGGAACTTCTCGTACCTCTCGTCAGAAATAAGTCCTATCTCGTGTCCGAGCGGAGTAAGCCTAAGGTCGGCATTGTCCTGTCTGAGTAAAAGCCTGTATTCGGAGCGTGATGTCATCATTCGGTACGGCTCATTGGTTCCCTTCGTGACAAGGTCATCTATAAGCGTTCCTATATATGCCTGTGAACGTTCAAGAACAAACGGTTCTCTTCCCAAAAGCTTCAGAGCGGCGTTGATTCCGGCTATAAGCCCCTGCGCCGCCGCCTCTTCATAGCCCGAGCTCCCGTTGAATTGTCCCGCCCCGTACAGACCGCCGATTTTTTTAAATTCAAGCGTCGGCAAGAGCTGAAGCGGGTTTGCGCAATCATATTCTATAGCATACGCATTTCGCATTACCTGGGCATTTTCAAATCCCGGAAGCGAATGAATCATATCAAGCTGAACATCCTCGGGCATACTGCTTGAAAATCCCTGAAGATACATTTCTTCGGTATCGAGCCCCATGGGCTCAACAAAAAGCTGATGCCTTTCTTTATCCTTAAAACGAACAATTTTATCCTCGATTGACGGACAATATCTCGGTCCTATTCCCTTGATATTTCCGCCGTACAATGGCGAACGGTCAAGGTTATCAAGTATTATTTTATGCGTTTTCGCGTTAGTATATGTAATATGACACGAAATCCGATTTTCGAGTTCGCCCTCGGTTTCAAATGAGAACGGCGTAATCTCTTCATCACCCTCCTGAACCTCAAGCTTTGAAAAATCAATGCTTCTTCTGTTAATTCTCGGCGGAGTTCCCGTCTTGAACCTGACAAGCTCAACGCCGATTCTTCTGAGACTGTCAGAAAGTCCGCGTGCAGGGAAAACTCCGTCAGGACCGCTTTCAGCACTATACTCACCTATAATAACCCTCGATTTTAAATACGTGCCCGTACAAACAACAACCGCGCGGCATGGGTATTCCGCGCCCATCATTGTCACAACCGAACGAACTGAATTATCATCGTTTAATGTCACATCCACAATCTCGGCCTGGCGCAGGTCAAGGTTTTCACAGAGTTCAAGAACGTGCTTCATATCTGTCTGATACTTGCGTCTGTCAATCTGCGCTCTGAGCGAATGAACAGCCGGACCCTTTCCGCGGTTGAGTATACGCGACTGAATAAAATTCCTGTCAGCCGCACGTCCCATTTCGCCGCCGAGAGCGTCAATCTCACGAACAAGGTGACCTTTTGCCGTTCCGCCTATGCTCGGGTTACACGGGAGGTTCGCCACACCGTCAAGCGTTATTGAAAATATACAGGTTTTAAGTCCGAGCCTTGCCGAAGCAAGTGCCGCCTCGATTCCTGCATGACCTCCGCCTATTACCACTACATCATAATTTTCTGCCGTAAACAAACTATCGTCAACTCCCAATCAGAATCTATCAGAAAAGTCCGGTTATTTTTCCGTCCTTATCAATATCCATATTATTTGCCGCCGGAACCTTAGGAAGTCCGGGCATCGTCATTACGTTTCCGGTAAGTACAACAACAAATCCCGCGCCGGCGGAGATGTCAACCTCACGCACATTAAGTGTGAAACCGCTCGGTCTTCCGAGAAGCTTAGGGTTATCCGACAGGGAATACTGGGTCTTTGCCATACAAACGGGAAGCTTGTCAAAGCCAAGCTCGTTAAGACGCGCTATATTCTTCTCGGCCTTAGCCGAATACGATACGCCGTCGGCACCGTATATTTCACGCGCAATTATACCGATTTTCTCTTTTATCGGCGATTTTTCGTCATACAGCGGCGAGAAAGTATTTTTACTGTTTTTCTCATTCATTTCTATAGTTTTAACTATCTTTTCCGCGAGGTCAGTGCCGCCGTCTCCGCCCCTTGCGAAAACCTCACACATTGAGGTGAGAACCCCGCGTTCTAAGCAGAAATTTTCAATAATCTTGAGTTCTTCTTCACTATCCGTATGAAAGCGGTTAATCGCAACAACCACCGGCACACCGAACTTCTTCATATTCTCGATATGCTTACCGAGGTTCACTATACCCGCCTTAAGCGCCGGAACATTCTCGTTTGAAAGCTCTGCTTTAGCAACGCCGCCGTTATATTTAAGAGCGCGAACCGTTGCAACAAGCACAACGCACGACGGAGTGATTCCGCCAAAGCGGCATTTTATATCAAAGAACTTCTCGGCACCGAGGTCAGATCCGAAGCCTGCCTCGGTTATGCAATAATCAGCGAGCTTCATACCAAGCTTAGTTGCCCGAACCGAGTTACAGCCGTGAGCGATATTAGCAAACGGCCCGCCATGCATAAGGCATGGTGTGTTTTCAAGCGTCTGAACAAGGTTTGGCTTAATCGCGTCACGCAGAAGCATAGCCATTGCGCCGACAACTTTTAAATCACCCGCCGTTATCGGCTCGCCGTCGAGGTTACTTCCTATAACGATTTTAGAAATTCTCGCCTTCAAATCCTCTAAGTCATCAGCAAGACACAAAATCGCCATAATCTCACTTGCAACGGTAATCATAAACCCATCCTGCCTCGGGAATCCGTTCACCTTTCCGCCGAGGCCGACAATAACTTCGCGCAATGCGCGGTCATTCATATCGATACAACGCTTCCATGTAATCGTCCTCTGGTCGATACGAAGGACGTTTCCCTGATGGATATGATTATCTATCGCCGCGGCAAGAAGATTGTTCGCCGCGGTAATCGCGTGCATATCTCCGGTAAAGTGGAGGTTTATATCCTCCATCGGAACCACCTGAGAATAGCCGCCGCCGGCCGCGCCGCCTTTTATTCCCATAACCGGGCCCATCGACGGCTCTCTGAGGGCAATAATCGCTAACTTTCCTATCTTATTCATCGCCTGTCCGAGTCCGACGGTAACCGTGGTCTTTCCTTCACCCGCAGGGGTCGGATTTATTGCTGTCACAAGAATCAGCTTTCCGTCCTCATTTGATTTAACCCTGTTTACCAATGTATCAGAAAGCTTAGCTTTATACTTTCCATAATATTCGGTTTCATCCTCAGTTATGCCGAGCCCCTCCGCAATTTCGCGTATAGGAAGCATCTTTGCGCTCTGCGCTATTTCTATATCCGTTTTCAATCGAATACACTCCTTATCTATTGTGAATTGTCAATATAACTCTTATTATATAATATCATAAAACCTCTGTACTTGTAAACACATATACATAAATTTCTTTAATGTTTTACAAATCTTTTTTTAAATCTGTAACCAAACTATAGGTTTCGCGTATGATAAAGTGAACACAAAATAGGAGGTGCAAGCTAATGTTTGGTAATGGTTGTGGATGCGGAAACGACAGTTGTCTTTGGATAATCATTCTTATCATCCTTATTTGCTGCTGCTGCGGCAATAACAACTGTGGCAACAACAACTGTGGCTGTGGCTGTGGTTGTGACTGACAGTAATTCACGAGTACATAATTCAGAATAAATGAATTATGTGCCCCGCCGGGCTGTCCGCCGATGACGGCCTGCCGCAATGCTGCGG
>CADBUP010000138.1 GCA_902797885.1 uncultured Ruminococcus sp. | reverse complement strand
TGAGTCTCAATATCCGTTTCATCCACAACATAGAAGCCGAGTTCATCACAAAGGTCTAAGAACTTAGGCGTCGGCGGATAGTGTGAAGTTCTGATACAATTAATATTCAGCTTCTTCATAAGCTTTAATTCGGAAAGCATCTCGTCTTCGGGAATGTAGTATCCGTATTTCGGATGCGTATCGTGGTGGTTTACACCCTTTAAAATAACGGAGACGCCGTTTATCAAAAGTTCGCCCTTGTCGGAAACTTCGATTTTGCGCATACCTATTTTTTGAGGAATGTATTCGTTACAGTGCTGTACAACCGCGGTATAGAGATACGGCTTTTCCGCATTCCAAAGAACGGGAGAAGAAAGGTCGGCTTCCTTTCCGGAAGCATCATAAACGGTAAATTCTCCTTCGCCGTCGTATGTAATTTTCTTATCGTCCGCCTTGATTTCTACATCGGTCAGGTGTGAAATATCACGCGAAAGAAGATATACGTCGCGGAAGATACCGGAGAGGCGGAAGAAGTCCTGATCCTCGAGATAACTTCCCACGCACCATTTTCTGACCTTAGCGGTGATTGTATTCTTTCCGGGCACGAGATAATCGGTGAGCTCAAATTCAGCGGGTGCGTGCGAGCAGGAGCTATATCCGACAAAGCTTCCGTTTATATGAAGCTCTAAGCATGATGAAACGCCCTCAAATACAATATAGGTTCTTCTTCCGCGCCATTCGTCGGGAAGTTCAACCGTCTTTGCATACACACCCATCGGGTTCTCATCCGGAACATAAGGCGGGTCAACGGGAAACGGATAGTTTACGTTTGTGTACCAGGGCTTATCATAGCCTTGCATCTGCCAGTTTCCGGGGACATTAATTTTTCCGCTTTTCCCGGCGGAACTTCCTTCCTCGGTATCATGATCGTAATAAGTAAAGTCCCAGACTCCGTTTAAAAGCTTGTAGAACTTTGAATTTTCAGGCTTTCCGCTAAGCGCACCCTCTAATGTATCATAGGGGATGTAATGCGAGCGCAAAGGCGCAGTATTAACACGAGTTTTTGTTAAATCCTCATATATTTTAAGGTTCATTTAATCACTCTCCTATTAAAAAATTTTCTTATCTCATATTATATAGATTAATCGGCATGTTGTAAATAGTATTTTTTTAACAAATGTGTAACATTATCACCATCACTAAAAAATTATAAAAAAACATTTAAACTATTGACAAGATTATAAAAATGTGGTATTTTATAATCAGTAAAAGGGAGTAGCTAACGAATTTTTCGTTTCTTCGGCGTCATTACGGCTTATTGCCCGCTTAAGAATTAAAAAGCAAGACTTTTATCAAGGGTTATTTTATTCTTGATAAAGGTCTTTTTTATTTATATAATTTTATTAAAAAAGGGGGAATCACTCTTGTCAGAGTTGTTTTCTAATGTTTCAAACATAACATGGCAGCAGATTGTTATGTGGATAATCGGTGCGGTGCTGATTTATCTTGCGATTAAAAAGGATATGGAGCCGTCACTTCTGCTTCCTATGGGGTTCGGAGCGATTCTGGTAAACCTTCCTATGTCCGGTGCGGTCACACAGATTTATGACGGAGTGCAGGAGGTCGGCGTGATTGATGTTCTGTTTAATTCGGGTATCGCGAATGAATTGTTTCCGCTGTTGTTGTTTGTCGGCATCGGCGCGATGATTGACTTTGGTCCGCTTCTTTCAAACCCAAAGCTGATGATTTTCGGGGCGGCGGCTCAGTTCGGAATATTCTTCACATTCAGCCTTGCGGCGGCAGTCGGTTTCGATATAAAGGACGCGGCGTCAATCGGAATAATCGGTGCAGCTGACGGGCCGACCTCAATCTTTGTGGCGAATTATTTTAATTCAAGGTACATCGGTGCGATAATGGTTGCCGCTTACTCGTATATGGCGCTTGTTCCTCTGGTTCAGCCGCCTGTTATCAGACTTCTCACCACAAAAAAAGAGCGCCGAATAAGGATGGAGTATACTCAAAAGAGCGTGTCAAAGACGACAAAAATCCTTTTCCCGATTATTATTACTGTTATCACGGGTATCGTTTCGCCGAGAAGCGTGGCGCTTATTGGATTTTTGATGTTCGGTAATCTTGTGCGAGAGTGCGGAGTTTTGGATTCGCTTTCGGATACGGCACAAAAGGTTTTAGCAAACCTTATTACGCTCTTCCTCGGAATAACCATTGCAACAAAGATGCAGGCGGGAATGTTCCTCACAAAGGAGACGCTTATGATAATTTCGCTGGGGCTTATTGCATTTATTTTTGATACTGCGGGCGGGGTTGTTTTTGCAAAGATTCTTAATCTGTTCTTAAAGAAGGGGAAGAAGATTAACCCTATGATTGGTGCGGCCGGAATATCAGCCTTTCCGATGTCGGCGAGGGTTGTGCATAAAATGGGTCTTCAAGAGGATAATCAGAACTTTCTCCTTATGCACTCGATAGGAGTAAATGTTTCAGGTCAGATAGCATCGGTTATTGCCGGCGGCATGATACTTAATCTTTTAGGTTAAAGAAGGGAGATAGTTTTAATGAATTTTGATGTTTTATTGAGCACATTTCCGGTTATGGTAAAGGGAATGCTCGGAATATTTATTGTGACATGTGTAATAATTCTTGTAATGAACCTTTTAAACAAGTTCACGGGTGAAAAGAAATAACATTGAAACTGTAAAAAAGCCGTCCGCGGCGGTGAAGTGAGCCTGAAAAACAGGTTTACAAATCACCGGCGGACGGCTGATAAGAGATTTTTCATTACTATTGTACCGGCGTACCGGCGCAGAGCGGCGAAGTGGAGTTTTTTATGATTTATTTTTTGCTGTCAAGTGTAACTGTACCGCTTGCGGCATCCCAGCCGACAGTATAATCCATCGCCTCGGCGAGAAAGCGTATCGGAAGATAAGTCCTGCTTTCCGCTTCGTCAATATAGGCGGCGGTGTCCATTTGTAACGATTTGCTTTCGCCGGTTGTTTTTGAAACAGAGAACAAGACTGAGTTCCCGTCTTGAACACAAAGAAGCTTTTCGTCAGAGCTGACATAAGCTGTCTTTGACGCGTCATCGTACCAAACTTTATATTTCAAAGCTTCGGAAACAAAACGAAACGGAACAAAAGTTCTGTTATCTTTTTCACGGATTTCGCCCATACCCTTAGGTATCTCAGCGACAGTCCCATCAATTTTTATGGTATTCGCCGCTGCAAAAGCTGAAATCGATGAAAAAATCAATGCAGCCAAGCATATTATCGACGAAAAAATTTTAAATGTTTTTTTCACTATATCAGCCTCACTTAAATGATTAATTATTTTGTATTAAGACTAACTGTTTGGGTTTCTTCGTTCCAGCCAACGTTATAATTCATTGCTTCCGCAAAGAAACGAATGGGAACATATGTTCTGTCATCATCGCCTAAAAATGTTTTTGTATCCATTGAAATAACAGAAACATCATCCGGAGCAATAACGAAAACCTCCTTGTCGCCGACTACAAAGAAAAACGATTTGTTTGTTTTTGATTCGGTAATCGTAACCGTTGACTGAAGATTTGAGGTTTTTCCGTCTCCGGTCTGAACGGTACTGTTTGTATTATCATACTTAACGGTACAGCCGAGGTATTCGGTGATAAAACGAATGGGAACAAATGTTCTGTCATCTTTTTCGCGAATCGTACCCATATCCGCGGGAATCTCAACGGCTTCGTTATTGATTGTGATTTTCTCTGCTGTAGCAAAGACGCTCAGCGAACCGAGAGACATAGCTATAGCAAGAGCAGCAGTCAAAAGTCTTTTTTTCATTTTACTTTCCTCCAAAAAATATTTATTCAGATACAAGTATTGTATCACAAGATAAAAAATTTTTCAAGTTTTTTTTTGAAAGTACCCCCATGGGAGGTTTTTATCAGTCGAATAATGAGTAGGCTGTTTCGCCGTGTTCGCTGTCGCTGAGTCCGACGTTTTCATCATCCTCCGAAACACGAAGCGGAGTGATAAGCTTAACTATTCCTGCACAGATAAACGTTCCGATGATTGCCAGCGCAATAGTAACAACTATACTTATTACCTGAGCAAGGAAGAGACGATAGTCGCCGAAAAATAAGCCGTTCCACTGTGCAACGGGATTGATTGAGCTTTGGGCGAAAAGACCTGTCGCGATGCCGCCCCAGATTCCGCCTATGCCGTGACAGCCGAATGCGTCAAGCGCATCATCATACCCGAATTTATTTTTAAGTACTGACACAGCGAAATAACAGATGGGGCTGACAAGCGCACCAATTATAAATGAAGCCCAGACGGGGACAAATCCGGCGCCCGGAGTGATAGCAACCAGCCCGACAACTGCGCCGGTGCAAGCGCCGACAAGGGTCGGTTTCCCGTCTTTGATTACATCAATAAGCATCCACGAAAGCATTGCACAAGCAGCAGAGGTGTTGGTTGTTATGATTGCATGAATAGCAAGTCCGTCCGCCGCGAGTGCGCTTCCGCCGTTAAAACCAAACCAGCCGAACCACAAGAGAGCAGCACCGAGTACAACATAGGGGATGTTGTGAGGGATTAATGTCTGCTTCCTTGCGGCTTTTCTCTTGCCGAGCATTATAGCAAGAACAAGACCGGTTACACCGGAGCTGATATGTACTACGTTACCACCCGCAAAGTCAACCGAGCCGAGCTGTGCGAGAAAGCCTCCGCCCCATACCATATGTGCCATCGGAAAGTATACAACGAAAAGCCAGAAAAGGATAAAGAAAAATATTGCTTTAAATCGCATACGTCCCGCGACCGCACCTGTTATAAGCGCAGGTGTGATGATGGCAAACATCATTTGGAATATGGCAAAGCACGAGTTTGGAATTACATCGCTGTAAGGTCCGGGTTCTGTTCCGACACCACTAAAGCCAAACCAACCGAGGTTCCCTATAAAACCGCCTATATCTCCGCTGAACGAGAGTGAATAACCGACTAAAATCCATAAAACAGATGCCAAACCCATTATAAAGAATGACATCATCATTGTGTTTACTACATTTTTCTTCTGCGACAGACCTCCATAGAAAAACGCGAGACCCGGCGTCATTAAAAAGACGTAGGTTACGCAAATAATAATAAAAGCTGTGCTTCCTGTATCAATCATAATAATTTCCTCCTAAATAAATAGTGTTCGCCTAAGAAACCGGTATTTTTTAAAGAAGAGCTTGTTTATCCTCTTCGCCGGTTCTGACCTTGATTGTTCGGCTGACAGGTGATACAAAAATCTTGCCGTCACCGATTTCACCCGTCCTGAGGACGCTTATCGCCGTGTCCACAACCGTGTCAACGGGAATAGTGCAGACCACCATCTCAACCTTAACCTTCGGCAGAAGGTCAACCGAGTAGTCAACGCCTCTGTATTTGTGTTTTTTTCCTTTTTGGGCTCCATAACCGAGTACGTGACTCACGGTCATACCATTGATTCCGATTTCGTTTAAAGCATTTTTCAAATCCTCTAACTTACTCTCGCGTGTAATAATTTCAATTTTTGTCATCTCATCCATTGAAATACTCCTCCTGATTTAAACAGGGAGAAACCCCTGTGTATTTCGCAAAAAAGCTAAGCAAAAAGGCGCGCCTACCCTTATGGGGTAAACACGCCTTTGTGTTTAGAACTTAATTACAGTACATATTATACATCGGCATATCTTGTTTGTCAAGCAATTCCGATCATCTTTGCTAAATCTTAACCACATTAAAAAGGCCCTCTTTTAAATGAAAGAGAGCCGGATTTTATTAATTATGAGCTGCGGCGTAGGCGTCGTCGAAGAACTTTTCCTGTGAGTTCAGCGGCGGATTTTCGCTGGGCGGAATTATATATGTTCCGTCGGGCTGTTGAACCCTTGCTTTGACGTTATCATTCAGCATCGTGTTAAACATATATCTGATTCGGCCTTTTAAGGACTCATCATAAATCGGAGCGGCAACCTCAACACGGCGGAGTGTGTTTCGCGTCATAAAGTCAGCTGACGCAATGTATATTTTATCTCTTTCAGGCGTTCCGAATATATATATTCGCGAGTGTTCGAGGTACCTGCCTACGATGCTTATTATGCGTATGTTGTCGGTTTTGTCGGTGATACCGCTTTGCAGACAGCTAATCCCTCGGACAATCATATCGACTTTTACGCCCGCTTTTGACGCTTCGGCAAGCTTAGTGATAATCTTTCTGTCGGTCAGAGAATTTATCTTTACGCCGATATATGCGGGTCTTCCCTCAATGGCGTGTTTAATCTCATCGTCAATCATTTCAAGAATCGGAGTTTGAAGGCATTTAGGTGCAACAAGCAAGCACTCGGTTTCATCAACTGTGTTTCCGAGAAGGATTGCCTGAAATACCTTGAGGGCTTCCTTGCCGATTTTCTGGTTTGCGGTTATAAGCGAAAGGTCGGTATAAAGCCTTGCTGTTTTTTCGTTATAGTTTCCGGTGCCGACCTGTGTGATGTATTGAATCTCGTTTTCGGTTTTTCGTGTAATAAGGCAGAGCTTCGAGTGTACCTTTAAACCATCGATTCCATAGACAACGTGACATCCGGCATCTTCGAGACGACGGCTCCAGCGAATGTTGTTAGCTTCATCGAATCGAGCCTTAAGCTCAACCAAAACATCAACCTGTTTTCCGTTTTCAGAGGCCTCGGCAAGCGCCTCAACCACCTTTGAATTCTTTGCAAGACGATAGAGCGTCATCCTTATCGAAATAACCTTCGGGTCACGTGCCGCCTCGGTTAGCATATTCAGAAACGGATTTATACTCTCATATGGATATGACAGAAGAACGTCATGGTCAAGAATCTGAGGTATAATCGGCTCATTTCTGTCAAGCTGTGGCGTTTGCTGCGGAACGCGCTTGGGAAAGACAAGACTCGGATCCCTGCGCAGGATATCCTCAAATTCAAATAAAAATGACATATCAAGCGGCGCGTTGGAATGAAATACGTGTTCTTTTTCAAGAGAACAGTATTTACAAAGCTTTTCTATCATCTCAGGTGAGATGTCGCGCGTCAGCTCCATACGAACAGGTGCAAGCTTTTTCCGGAGTTTTACTACCTGTTCCATCTGGTCACGATAATTTAAGTCTTCATCATATACTTTTGACACGTCGATATCCGCATT
>CADBUP010000137.1 GCA_902797885.1 uncultured Ruminococcus sp. | reverse complement strand
TCCTACCTCCGCCGGAGGAGGCAAAGGCGGAGCCTAAAATCAATTTGCGTCCACCTCCGCGGCGGAAGGTGCGATATACTGAATCGGCTGTATTGCAGGGACGGCATATGTAAGTGGTATAAACAAAAGGGGGAATGAGGGTTGACGGTTAAGGAGTGGCTTAAAAACGGACGAAAGCTCAACTTTGAGATACAGGAACTCAAAGAGGCACGCGACAAAGCTTTAAATAACGCTATAGGCGGTGCGGTGGACTATAGCGCGGAAAAGGTACAGACAAGCAACGGAAACAGCACAGAACGGCTTTTTGTGAACTATAGCCAATATTCGGCGAAACTTGAACAACGCATAAGTGAACTTGAAGATTATCGGGCGGAAATGCTTCGGCTGATTAGTAAGATTCCGGACAGTACATACAGAGCGTTATTGCTTGCGTATTACGTGAACTGCAAAACGTGGGATGAGGTTGCGGAAGCGTTGAATTATTCTGTGCGTGCAATACAACAAAAACATGGACTTGCATTATTGGAGTGTGAGCGACATTTTGAAAGTGTGCACTAAAATGCATTGTTTTGCACTTTTATATGTGCTACAATAGTATCATAGAAAAATAATACAAAGCCCCTTGCGGGCAGTAAAAGGCATTCGTGTACACGGGTGTCTTTTTATTTTGGATTTACGGGAAAGAATGTTTCATAACTTGCGTTGGGGTGGGGCGCGGAAACATAAAAGTGAGGTGATTGCGGTGACGGATAAGCAAAAGAGATTTTGCGACGAATACCTGATAGATTTGAATGCGACACAAGCCGCAATCAGAGCGGGGTATTCTAAAAAAACGGCAAATCGAATAGGCGCGGAAAACTTGTCAAAACCTGATATTCAAGAATATGTGCAAAAACGACTGACAGAAAAAGAGGATTCTCTTGTTGCCAAACAAGATGAAGTTTTAAAAACTTTGACCGCGATAATGCGGCGAGAGAAAGCGGAAACGGTTGTGGTCGTTTGCAAGGAAAGAAGGTCATACTATGACGATAATCAGAGGAAGGTTTCAGAAGAAAAAGAAAGACCTATATGCGTTGAAATACCCACAAAAATATCTGATGTAAATCGCGCAGCGGAAATGCTTGGCAAGTATCACACATTGTTTACCGATAAATCAAAGGTTGACGCTGACCTTAATTTCGAGGTGCATTTTGATTACGGTGATGATGCCGAATGATTATAAATGCACAGTTTAACCCGATATTTAAGCCGGTTCACGATTGCAAAAAGCGTTACATCGTTATGAAAGGCTCTGCCGGCTCGGGTAAATCGGTAGATACCGCGCAAATGTATATCTTGCGGCTTATGCACGACAAGGGTCGTAATCTTGTATGCGTCCGCAAGTCGGACGTAACGAACCGCGACAGCACATTTGCAGAGCTTACGGCGGCGATTTACCGAATGGGTGTATCGTCCGCGTGGCGGATAACAAACAGTCCGCTTGCTTTGCATTGCTTAAACGGCAACAAGGTAATATTTCGCGGTGTAAACGATGACCGACAGCGCGAAAAGCTTAAATCAATCACGTTTTCAACAGGAAAGATGACCGATGTATGGATTGAGGAAGCGACAGAACTCACCAAACAAGACCTTGAAATTATAGACGACCGTCTGAGGGGCGAGCTTCCGGCGGGGTTGTTTTATCAGATAAAAATGACGTTTAACCCGGTTAGTGCTTCACATTGGATAAAACGCGATTTTTTTGATTACAAGGATGAAAATGTGTTTACCCATCACAGCACATATTTAAACAACCGCTTTTGCGACGAGGCATATAAACAGCGTATGGAAAGGCGCAGAGAGGTTGACCCCGACGGCTATCGCATATATGGCCTTGGTGAGTGGGGCGAGGTCGGCGGACTTATTTTCACTAATTATATTGTTGAGAATTTTGACACATCGCCCGACAGGTTCGACGCGGTCGCGCTGGGACAGGACTTTGGATTCAATCACGCAAACGCGATTCTTGCGCTTGGGTTCAAGGACGGTGACGTGTATGTCCGAAAGGAACTTTATGTACACGAAAAAGACACGACCGAGATTATTGCGCTTGCTGAAGGCGAGTTTGATAAAAATAGCCGTATGTGGTGCGACGGCGCAGAACCCGACCGAATCAAGGAATGGAAAAAAGCGGGTTATAAGGCCTGTGCGGTTGTCAAGGGTAAGGAATCGGTCAAGGCTCAGATAGACTGGCTCAAAGGCCGAAGAATACACATTCATCCGTCTTGTGTCAATCTCATAAAAGAGATTCAGCAATGGCGGTGGCAGAGAGATGAGAAGCGCGATGAATATACTGATGAGCCTATTCCGGTATTCGATGACGCTATTGCGGCACTTCGATACGGAGTTGAGGGCTGGCGGAAACGCGGAAAGATAATTATTCCCGACAGGCGGAAACTTTACGGATTATAAGAGGTGGTACAATGTATATAGACGCAGATATACTAAAAGACGGCATAACGCCCGACATATTAAAACGACTGATAGAACAACACTCGCAAGGGCTTGACAGATACAGACGGCTTAAAGATTATTACTATGGTGTTCATAATATTTCAAGGCGCACGAAAGACGGTGAGGGTGCGGCGAATGTAAAGGTCACCGCTAACTGGTGTAAGTATATAACAACGGTTGCCGCGTCATATCTTTTGGGCAATCCTGTGACGTATGACACAAACGATAAATACGATATAACGAGAGTGCTTGACTGTTATCGTGAACAGCATATTTCAAGCATAGACACACAGCTTGAAAAAGAAGCGAGCATATGCGGTGCGGGCATTGAAATGATATACGCCGACGAGAACGGAAATCCGCGTTCTTTTGCGGCAACGCACGATAACGCATTTGTCGTATATGATGATACGGTTGCGCATAACAAGCTGCTCGGCGTACACTTTTATCCGCAGTTTGATATAAACGGTCAGGCAAGCGGAATAAACGTTATTGCCGCAGACAAAGAGCGCGTATATACGTATTTCGGGTATGATACATCGGCGCTTGCGCTGACGGATACACAGGAACATTATTTCGGTGATGTTCCGTTTGTGGAATATCTCAATAATGACGAAAAACAGGGCGATTTTGAACAGCAGATTTCTTTGATAGACGCATATAACACGCTGATGTCGGACAGAATCAACGATAAAGTTCAGTTTGTGGATTCATTCTTGCTGTTGCTTGGCATAGACATAGATAGTGAACAGGCACGAAAGCTGATGAGAGAAAAAATACTGATGGGCGATTTGGATGCTGAAGCAAAGTATTTAAGCAAGGTTCTGAGCGAATCGGACGTTGAGGTTCTCAGAAAGTCAATCAAGGATGATATACACCAAACGTCAATGGTTCCCGATTTATCGGATGAGAAATTCGGAAACAATACCTCGGGTGTGGCGATTAAGTATAAGCTTCTTGTGTTTGAACAGCTGACCCTCGGAAAGGAACGGCTGTTCGAGCAAGGCTTACGCGAGAGGTTTAAAATGTATATGCACTTCTTTGAGGTTAAGGCGAATATGCAGAGCGTACCCGTCTATGAGGTGGATATTCACTTTAAGCGAAATCTTCCCGCGAATGAGCTTGAACTTTCTCAGATAGTGGGGAACTTACATGGTACAGTATCAACCGAGACACTTCTCGGAATCCTTCCGTTTGTATGCGACGCAAAGGAAGAGGCGAAGCTTGCCGCTGAAGAAAAAGCGGCAAGCGAAAAGAGCGCAATTCTGACCCAGCGTGAGCTGATGCGGTACGGTGATGACAATGCAGCCGAGTAAGATATATTGGCGCAGGCGTGCCGAGTTATTAAATAAGCAGATTCATCAGGGGGATAACGTGCCGATAAGCCGAATAATACGGCTGTACAAGCAAGCGTTTGAAGCGATTGACGAGGACATAAGAAAAATCGAGACGGCGCGCGACGCTGTGATTAAAAGCGAGCCGGAGCGAAAGGATTTGGCGAAAACAGCGTTAAGCGCCCCCGATGCGGTGAGACAAAATGAGGTCTTAAAAATAATGCAGGCGTATAACTTTCGTATAGACCGTGCGGAACAGGTTAAAATGAGGGCGTATATCCACTTGATGAAAGTTGCGGGGCGTGCGGCGGAAATTATAAAGCCGTATTTGAAAAATGCCTATCTTGGCTCAAAATATGGAACAATCGATGATGCCGCAAGGGGCTTAAATTGCGGTATTGATTTTTCGCTTGTGCCGGAGCGGACGCTTGAAAAAGTTCTTTCCGCACCATTTCACGGTAAGAATTATTCTCAGAGAATATGGGATAACACGGCGGAAGCCGCGGGGAAGGCACAGAAGATAATTACAAACGGGCTTGTCCGCGGTGAAAGCTATCCGCATATGGCGCGTGAGCTTCAAAAGGTAACACAAAACACATATTATAATGCGTATAGGCTCATACAGACCGAAACAACGCATTTCACCGAGCTTGGGCGGTTTGACGCGTATAAGGATATGGGGATAGATAAGTATACATATTATGCAACTTTGGGGGCGAAAACTTGCGATGTGTGTGCGGCTTTGGACGGGCGGACATTTGATATTAAAGACGGTATAGAAGGCAAAAATAAGCCGCCTATACATCCGCATTGTATGTGTTATACGGTTATAGGAGATGTAAAGCTTACATCTCGGCTCGCCCGTGACCCCGAAACGGGAAAGAATTATAAGGTTCGAGGCGATATGACCTATAAAGAGTGGTATGAGGGACTGTCACAAGAAAAGAAAACGGCAATCAAGGCATACAGAAACCGACACGCCGATACGGCACAGTATAGCCGATATACAGAGCGTTTGGGCAAAGAGAATATGCCGAAAACGCTTGAATTATTCCAAAAGATGAAGTATAATGATAGTGAACGGTGGGGCGATTATAAGTATTATTATCGCAACATAGACGGCAGACCGATTGAATACGTTAAAATAGACAGAGAATTGTCAAAACTCGGCATCACGAATAAAGGTAAAGCGTACCCAACGGAGCAGTTGAAAATCACAGAGTGGTCTGCGCACAGTCAAAAGAGAATGGCGCAAGACGGTGTTTCAAAAGATGATGCCGTATCTTTTTGCAATGAAGCTATCGCTATTATGAAAAAATACCCGAATCCCGAAACACAGTATAATTATTATCACAATAACGGAATAACGGGAATACGTAAAAGAGATGGTGTTGTTAATACCGTTATAGGTAAGGTCAGATTTGGAGAAGATACTGAAAAAATCTTGGAGGTAATGAACAAATGGTTGAGTTAATGAATTGCCCGATGATGAATAAAAAAATAGATTTGGCGTATTGTGTGGAATTGCAAATGATGTCAAGCAATGAAATTAAAAAGACAGCAGACGAAAAAGAAATCACGGAACAAATGTGGAATATATGCAGGCGTTGTACTAAGCAAGAATGCCCCACGCCCGATTATATCGAGAGGTGATACAAACGCGCGCATATATTAAGGAGTTGAAGTGATATGGATATAAAGCAATAAGATACAGTATTACTAAAGGACGGACGCGTAGGAGCGGTAATTGAAGTAAACGGTACGGAAAGTGTTGATATAGATATAGGTGATTCGCCTAAGGATTGGGAAACACTCTGGAACGTGCCTATAACGGACATTGAACGCGTAATAAAATGACACAAGGGATTGCGTAAGCAGTCCCTTTTCTTTTGCCCGAAAGGAGTAAAACTATATGAATATATCTATAAAAGTTGACGGAATCAACAATGTTATAGCGAAGCTCAACAATGCCCGAAATATAGAAAATGCACTCATCCGCGGCGGTGAAATTGTGCGGGCGGAGGCACAGGCGAATTGCCCCAAAGATACCGGAAGGCTGGCAAACAGTATTGTCGTACAGAGTGAGGGCGGAAACAGTGTTCTAATCGGGCCAACGGCCGACTATGGTATATATGTGGAGTACGGCACAGGCTCAAAGGGCGACCCGTCAAAGCCGCATACGTCAAAGAAAGGCTGGGTTTACTTCAATGAACGCACGGGCGGATTTGTGTATACAACAGGGCAAGCACCTCAGCCGTTTCTTGTTCCGGCTCTTTACAGTCAAAAGGACGCGGTTATAGAAGCAATAAGACAGGGTTTGCTTGCCGCATTATAGGAGAATTAAGATGATTAATGTAAATAAAGTCTTAAACGACTTGCTTATGCCGTTGTGGGATGAGGGTATAAGCGTGTATTATCAATATCCCGAAACGTTTACAGAACTTCCGGCGGTGTCATATTATGACCTGATAACGGCCGAGTGTTTTAGGGCGGATAACAGCGAACAGACACAGATGTCGCGTGCACAAATCGACGTATGGGCTGAGCGCGAGGCACAGCCGGGTGAGATTGCTGAAAAAATAAATGCGATAATGCAGAGTGACGGGTGGATTCGCGAACTCGGAAGAGATATGCCGAAGGGCGCGGAAAATCACGTGTACCACTATACAATGCGGTTTGCAAAGGAGATTTATAACAATGAATAAAGAATCGGTTTTGGCGGATTTAAAAGTCTTGCTCGGAATAGACGATACAAGCAAGGACGCTCTTTTGATGATTATAATAAACGACTGTATAGACCGCGTATGCGGATATTGCAGAGTAGAGGAATTCCCCGAGGGATTAGTCAGCCTCTTGCCGATTATGGCGCACAGGGCGTATGCGGTCGGCGGATACGGGCGCGCCGACCCTGTCGGAAGCGTTACTATGATTAAGCAGGGCGAACGCACAATTCAATATGAAGGTTTGTCCGGAACGTCGGGCGACTGGCTGACAAACTTCACCGATAGGCTTGAACCGTTCAGAAAGAGAAGGGGGCGGCTTCCGAGTGAGTGTGTTTAGCGTATTTAATAATTGCACGGTTGAAGTCGGAACGCTTCAAAGAGGCAGAGCCTACGGCGATGATGAGCTGAAGCTTACCGTTGAAAAATCGTTCGTTGCGGATTTTCAGCCGTACAACGGCGGCTTGGCACAGCGTGAATACGGCGTTGAAGCCGAAGTCTCGGCGAGAATTTACACCGAGCCGACAGACGGAATATTAAAATCGGGTAAAATCGCGGTTGTTAACGGCGCAAAATATGATATTATTTATGTGACGGTGTGGGAATTCGGCGAAATTGCCCTGCTGAGACAACGCAAAGATTAAAACTTGAAAAAGATTAGGCGCCTTATATTTAAGGTGTTTTTATTATGCCAAAAACAGGAGGTAAAAATCAATGGCAGAGAATAACAATGCAACTTTTGAGGGTTCAAACGGGACAGGCGGCATACAACCGACACAGGTAACGGATGCGAACAATCAATCGGGGCAGAATAACGTACAGACAGACGGAGCGAATACGGCGAAAACCTATACCGAAGCGGAGTTTATTTCCGAAGTAGACCGCCGTGTAAGTCAGGCACAGGCAAAATGGGCGGCGGAGCTTGATAAAAAGCTCAATACGGCACGTTCGGAGGGTGAAAAACTGGCGAAAATGAGCGCTGACGAGCGTGCAAAGGCAAAGTTTGAAACCGACAAGAAAGAATTTGAAAGCGAACGCGCAAAGTATGAGGCAGAGCGCCTTGAATTTGAAGCGGTTAAACAGCTTTCGGAGAATAAGCTGCCTGTCAGCTTTGCAAAAATGTGTACGGGAAAGAGCGCGGAGGAAACCAAAGCGAACATAGAGACATTTAAAACCGCTTGGGGCGAAGCATTGCAGAGCGCGGTCAACGACCGTATGCGCGGTACAACGCCGAAAGCGGGAAATGGTGAAAACATCAATGTTTCATCGGGATTTGTTGATGTAATCAATGAGCTGCACAGATAGAAAGTAAAAATACAAGAAAGGATGATTTATTAATGAGTTATTTGAAAAATGAGTTAACGGGATTTGTTCCCACACCGCAGGCAACGGATATAATCAAAGATACCGTGCGCGGTTCGTCGGTTTTGCGTATGGCAAAAACCGAAAGAATGACATCGGACAAGAAGAAGTTTAATGTGCTGACAGACGGCGCAGGCGCTTACTGGGTAGGCGAGGGCGAGAGAATCAAGACCAGCGGAAGCAAGTGGATTCACCCGGTTATCGAGGCTAAGAAGCTTGCCGTTATAATTCCCGTAACAAAAGAAAAGCTTGAAGATACAACAATCAACGTATTTTCAGAGCTTAAATCACAGATTGCGGAAGCATTTTATACCGCGATTGACAGCGCGTGCCTTTTCGGTGCGGATTCGCCCTTTTCAACAAATATTTATAAGGCAATAAACGACAATAATATGATTGTTACCGACAACAAGAATATCGATATTGCCGTTTCTGACGCGATGGCGCTTGTCGAGGAAAACGGATATGACCCGAACGGTTATATCGGCGGAATAGGCGTTAAAAATCAGCTCAGAAAGCTCCGCGATGCAAACGGCGCACCCGCGTATGTGAACGGCACAAGCGGCTCAGAGCTTTATGCTCAGCCTATTGAATTTGTCAGAAACGGAGCGTGGGATAAGGCAAAATGCGACCTTATAACCGGCGCGTGGAAGTATGCGATTATCGGCATACGTGACGGCATCGGCTATGAAATTCTGCGCGAAGCAACGCTTCAGGGTACACTTGATGAGGACGGAAAGCCGCTGTCTCTTGCTGAACAGGATATGGTTGCTATTAAGGCAACAATGCGTTTGGGGTTCCTTGTTGTTAAGGATGACGCTTTCGCGGCGTTTAAGTTTGCGACACCGTCTCTCGGAACTCTTACCGTTACGTCGGTTGAGGGGAGCGCAACGGGCAAGTCGAAAATTACCGTTTTGCCGAATTCAATAGGCGGCCGCAGATTGGTTTATAAGGCGGCGGCTTCCGCTCAGTCGGTTACATATGACGCGGATTTATCGTCGTGGACTGAATTCAACAGCGGCGATGAGCTGACGCTCACAAACGGCCAGAAGATAACCGTTGCGGAAGTAACGGAGGACGGTAAGGCGCGTAAGTCAGGTAATGCGACAATTGTATCAAAGGCGTAAAGAAAATTAAAAAGTTAAAAGAAAGGATGATTTATTAATGCCAAACACAACAATAAAAAAGCCTATGCCGAGAATAGGTGTAGACAAGTACACAATTTTTGAAGTTAAGACCGATACGGCCGAGGGTGCGACCTACGGCGATGCGGTGATGATTCCCGGTACTGTGGAAATTGCGCCGACAGACAACGGCGCAACAGATACATTTGACGCGGACAACGGTCCCTATTCGGTTGAGGACTATCTTGAAAAGATGGGTCACGAAATCACAAATGCTGACATTCCGCCTGAGGTTGACGCTATGATGCGCGGTATAGAGCGCAAGGACAACGGCGTTGAGGTCGGAAAGAACACAAAGGCACCGTATTTCGGTGTTGCGTGGAGGGTTACAAAGCAGAACGGAAGCTTCCGCCTTGTCAGATATTATAAGGGCAAGTACGGCTTCGCTTCACCTGTCGGCGCAAAGACAAAGCCGTCTGAAGGCGCTGCGGAAAAGCAGACCGCAAAGGCAACGTTTACGGCTGTTGCGAGAGACTTTGACGATAACTATTATTACTATATCGACACGGATGACCTTCCCGATACTGTGACGGAAGCGACTGCGCTTGAAAAGTGGTTCACCGATATGAATTGGTATCCGTCAAAAAAATAGCAGACCCCGTTAGTAATGCCGCAAGCGGCGGGGGAACAGTCACTAAGCCGGTGACAAAGAAATCGGCGGTCGAAAAGACTGCCGAAGCGGCTGAGAACAAGGAGGAATAACAAATGGCGACTGCGAAACAGCAGACGCTTTCCTTTAAAGTCGGGGGCAAGACCGTTGTGTCCCGCCCCTTTGACTTTGAAGCGATGTGTCTTATGAACGATATACACGTACAGCCGAACAGGGGAAGATATTCGGTGTGTTTAAATGCCCTTCCTTATATGTTTGAGGGTACCGAGGTGACAAACGAGGTGCTGAAAAGCGCAAGTATAGAGGATATGGCAAGGCTTTGCGACAGCCTGTGGGAAATATATGCCGACGAGCTTATGAGTATGGCGAAATCAAAATCAAAAAACGCAGAAAGCCGGGCGGCAGATTAAGGGATATTTATTCGACAATGTTTAAATATTTTCATCTGCTTCCGGGCGAAATTTCAAAACAGAAGCCCCGATTGCTTTTCGGAATGCTTGACGGGCTTGACGATTTGGACGACAGCGAATCTTCAAACGAAGTCCCCAAGAAATGGGGATGGTTTTACGGAGAATAAAAACGCAAAACAGACCCTTGACAAATTGTATTAATATGTTATAATAAAAGCAGAAAAAGAAAAGGTTACCGCATAGCGGTTAGCCGAAAGTTATTTGGTTTTAGTAAACCGCCAAACTCTGGCCGGAGGGCGGTTTACTTTTTTATTGAAATGATTATAAGTAACAGAATTGTTAGGTATAATATGTATTCCATAAAAGAGTATCACCTCCATTCCCGACTTATAATAATCGAAATGGCGGCCAACCGCTCTACTTTTTTCTTTTCTTTATCTGCATTGAATATTATACATAGTGCGACAAAATTTGTCAAGAATAAAATTGAATATTATGCGTCTGCATCGGCAGGCGCTTTTTTTATACATAAAATCAGGAAACGAGGGTGAACGTATGGCTGATGCGGAGTTAAATGTCAGAATATCGGGCGACGCGAGCGATTTGGAAGGCGCGATTCAAAAGGTGGAAAAAGAGCTTAACGGACTTAACGCATTAAGCGGAAAAGGCGCGAAATCCATAGCTGAAATGACATCGAAAAACGGCGGTTTTGCTAAAATGGTAGACCAATCAAGAAAATCGCTCAGCGAAAAGAAGGCAGCACTTGCACAGACCGAAAAAGAGTATCACAAGAACACAAAGGCAATAAACAACAATATTTCGGAGCTGAAAGAGCAGAAAAGGCAAATAACAAGTAATATAAAATCCAAAAAGGATGAAATAAAAACCTTGCAGAACAATAATTCGGGGCTATCGGAAAACAGCAAGGAATATAAAAGCAACTCTAAAGCAATAGCCACGGCGCAGAGAGAACTCGGGAAGTATCAAAAACAGGGCAGAGAAGTTGAGGGAAATATAAAAGGACAGTATGCCGCTCTACAGGGACAAAAAGCCGCGCTTGAGCAATCTCGAAATGCCGTAAAGGGTGCATACGAACAGTATAATTCTTTCAGCAAGAGCCTTGATACAGTATCAAGAATGGAAAAGGCGTTAAAGCTTGAACAAACCGGAAAAGATTTGAAAGAACTCGGCGAAAACGTAAACACCGTTACAAAACCCGTTCAGCGGCTTTCTGCCGTTACTGCCGCGGGGGCTGTTGCTTCGGCAAAGTTCGCAATAGACTTTGAAAATAATTTTGCGAATGTGTCAAAAACCGTTGATGGCACAGACGAGCAGTTAAAGAAGATAAAACAGGATATAATCGATATGACGACCGTCGGAATAAACGGTCACAGCGCGATACCTCAGACAACGGCTGAACTTACCGAGCTTGCGGCGGCAGGCGGTCAGCTCGGTATCCAAACCGAGAACATAAGCAGCTTCACCGAGACTATGGCAATGATGGGAAGCGCGACGAACCTTGCCGGTGAAGAGGGAGCGAAAACCCTTGCACGGTTTATGAATGTAACCGCAACGGCACAGGACGAGGTTCAGAATTTAGGCTCGGCAACAGTTGATTTAGGTAACCATTTCGCTACAACCGAAGCCGAGATTATGGATATGGCGATGAATATGGGCGCTACCGGCTCGGCGGTTGGAATATCCGCTCAGGATATTCTCGCATATTCAACCGCTTTGTCATCACTCGGAGTTGAAGCGGCGGCAGGCGGAAGCTCAATATCGCGTATTTGGATGGATATTCAGTCGGCGGTGTCATCGGGAGGCGAAGCACTCGGAGAGTTTGCGAAAATCTCGGGTAAGACCTCGCGTGAGTTTGCCGATAGCTGGAAGAAGGATGCAAGCGGAACATTTAAGGAAATGCTGACCGGACTTTCACAGTCTAAGGATATAGTCGGCGACTTGCAGAAATTAGGTTTTGAGAATATACGCGACCTTCAAGCCTTGCAGAAGCTCGCGGGGCCTCAGGGAATACAACTTTTAAACGATGCGCTTGAACGCTCAAACAAGGCGTGGGGCGAAAACACCGCCCTGCTTGACGAGTTTGAGAAAAAGGCGGGAACGACCGCAAGTCAAATGGAGGTGACTAAAAATAATTTGGTTGAAGCCGGGCGCTCGGTCGGCGAAATGTTATTACCCGCCGTTAACAGCGGAGCGATTAAGGTAAAGGAATTCGCCCAGGGAATTTCAAAGATGAACGACACGCAGAAGCAGTCGCTTATAACGACGGGTAAATGGGTTATAGGTCTCGGTGCGGCTTCAAAGGTGACGGCTTCGGGCATTAAATTTGTCGGAGGTATGGCTGAGGGCGTGGCTAAGATTAAACAGTTTGCGCCGGCGCTCACTTCTATCGGGAGTATTGCCCCTCAGGCGGCGCTCGGTATTGCGGCTGTAACAACCGCCGTTGTGGTCGGAAAAAAGGCATATGACGCGTGGTATAAATCACAGTATAACTGGACAGAGGGGTTGTCGGAACAACAAGACAAAATCCGTAAGTCTATGAACAGCTATAAGCAATTATCCGATATACAAGGACAATTAAAAAATTATCGGCTTATAATTGAAAATCCCGAATCAAGTCAGGAACAGGTTGATAACGCAAAGGCGAAGCTTGAAGAAATCCAAAAAATTCTGTCGGAAGAATACAATTTGGTTATAAAGTCTGATAACTCGAATCTTGATGCCGAGGTCGAAAGCGTAAAAGAGTTGTCGAAAAATGAGCTTGTTGAGAATTGGACAAACCAACAGGAAAGATTGACGGAATTACAAAGCAAGTTTAATAATTATCAGAAGAATTATGCCGAGGCTTATCAGAAATATGAAACGGCTTTGACGGATAAAAAAAGATACAGCGATGCGCGGCGCGAAATTTCGGAATTGAAACAAAGCGGACTTGAGACGAGCGAGTATCTTGAAAAACTGGGGGGGATTCTTTCAGATGCAGGGTTTGATGCAAAAGGTACAACAGCAAACAATCTGTTGGCTCTTGAACGTCAACTTGATGAAAAATTCAGGTTATCAAGTAAAAATGTAACCGAATATAAAAACAAGGTAGATTCTCTTAATGCTGCTAATAAGGAATACATAGCTATATCGACCGAGATGGCAAACTGGGCATCGGATGGAATAAGTATGGCTGTACAAGCGGGCGATACAAAAGAGGTAAGTGAATGGTTTGACGCGCTTGCGGACGCGGTTAATCGCGCAAAACTAAATATGCACGATTACGCACAGATAGCCGCAGAATCATTCAACGGCATAACGTGGGACGAAGCCTTTAAAAAGGGCGGCGATGACCTTAATAATATGGTGAATGACTATATAAGGTCAATGCAAAAGTTTGGGGCGGCGAATAGTGAAGTTGCCAAAGGCGCAGCTCTTTTGAAAAACGGATTTAAGAGCATAAATGATATTCCGAAAGACAACAAAAAAGCCTTTGATGCTGTTTCAAAGGATATGACGGACTTTGCCCGAAACTTAGGCGTGATAGACGGCAACCACAGCATAAAGATAACAGCAGACGGGAACACACAGCTTATAGATGATACCGAACAAAAAATTGAAAAAATAAAAAATGAAAGTGGAGTAGAGGTGCTTGTTCAAGCCGATGGGGATATACAGATTTTGAACGAGGCAACAGGCGAAGCAACAATACTTTCGGGATTGGGCGACATTCATCTTGAAGTGAATGCGGACGGTAATATTGACATTTTAGATGAAGCGAATCAAAAAATTGCTACCATAAACAAGAAAACAGGGCAAATTACGGTAAACGGCGACTATGAGGGCGCAGACGAGATACAACAGGCTATAGATAATCAAAATGCGGTTACGGATAAGGATGTTCATCAAACTGTAACAGGTTCTTTCCCCGGCAAAGATGAAATTGCAACAGCTTTGAGTTATCAGAATGCACTTGCAGATAAGGCCGTTAATTATACTATTCGTTTCATTCAAGTAG
>CADBUP010000136.1 GCA_902797885.1 uncultured Ruminococcus sp. | reverse complement strand
TCAGCCCACAAAAATTACTTAGATTATATTATCATTTTGGAGTAAATTTTGAGGTTTACACAAAATGAAGGATTGCCCCGAAACTTTCCGTTAAAAACCTCAATACACTTGCTCATATTTTACTGTTAGCAGTTGCAATCGCTGCCGTTGTCACTAAGAAAGATGCTTCTTATCGCAGTGTAAAAACGTTAAAACGGCTCGCTTGATAAGTGCCTCAGCTTAATATTTTTCGTCTTGCCGGGTAGGCTTGTTTGCCATACCCTTTTTTTACATTTATTTGCTTTTTATTTCATGTGTTTTGCACCTCTCTATAATTTACATTTGGTTAAGTTAACCGAAAGTTGTGTCCTTGAGCCACTTATGGTATAATGGTTTTACCACTAAAACCTATGTTTCTCTGAAAATCAGATAGGTGGCTCATCTTTTCGCAAAATTACCATAATGCTTAAAGCACTTTATAACATCAAGGTTTCTCATGTCACTACCAGTGATTGGTGCAAAAACTTATTTAATAATAAAAATCATTGAAGATGCCTTTTAAATAACTTTAGAATCATCCGTCCTTGAGGTTTTCCTTTATTCTTTTTGTCAGTCTTTCCGCAATCTGCTGCACCCCGTAAATATTTGGGTGTATCTCATCAGCCGACAAAAGCGTCATTTTGTCCAAAAGCTCAAGCCCATCTATATGTATAACGTTTTTATAGCCTAATTCCGCAACCGTTTTTCTGATAATTCTTCTCCACAACATCGGTTCTGCTTTCCCTTTAAAATCGTCACCGCAATAGACCGGTGATATAACATATACCGGTTTATCTTTATTTCTTCCGGCAACCTGCTTAACGGTGTTCAGGACACGTTCACTTATTTTTCTCTTCTCCCAGAACAAAACATTTATGCCCAATTCCAGAACCGCAATATCCCACGCACTGCGCTCGCCCTCTGACGCAATATAGTCAATAACCTCAGGCTCTAATGCACAACACCCGGGCATACCGAGATTTCTTAAATCCATATTCAGGCTGTGCGCCGTAAGTGCCGTCCACGAATGTGATCTATCGATTGAGTTAGAGCCATGCGTAATTGACGAACCGTAGCACAGCAAGGTTTTCTCGGGTGTCTGCTCGATTGAAGGCGGCTTTATATCCCCCGAAATATCAATAATCCTATATGCACCTCTGTCAAATATAATTCTTATAACCTCAGGGTCAAATGAATCTCCCGCTTCCTGTGCCATAGCACGCAGAGTGTCTATATTCCCCGCCTTTCCGAACTCAAAATCGGTAGGGGTAACGGGTACATAGGTGTTAATCTCATGAGACCCCTGAATACCTCCTCTGAAAATATGAAAGGCGGCATTTACACTTTTATCGCAAGCCGATTTCATACGAATAATCGCATTTCCGCTGTTTATCACAAATCGAATTTCCACACCGGTGGAATTTGAATTCGCAAACTCTCCGTTTTCTCCCTCAAATATTTTTGAAAGTCGTTTCGGCATTCGATACATTTTTATACTTCCGTCCCTGTCATCCGTCTCAATCTCCGAAACGTTATATAATTCTGCATTTTTATATATCATTGTCAGTTACCTCCAAATCCGATAGCTTAATATCCTATGTAATATAAATTATTATATTACAAGCTTATATGCATTTTCCGAATTCTTTGTAATAGTAATCTCCTTTTGAGTCTCTCCGTTCTCGTTTATAAATGTCAATTCATAATCACCGTAAAATCCCCGAAAGGCTGCCTTTCCTTCGTAATCTGTTTCAAGCTGAAGATTCGTTCGCCACTCTTGATTAAACATTTTGTCGACTTCATAAAAGGCGGGCTTAGGCGTCATATCAAAGCGAAGCAAGCCGCCGTGATAAACATTTTCACCCTTGGTCATATCTCCCGGCTCAGTTCCCCATGCGTATCCGTCAACAAGATTCCAATACATAATCTGTTCCACCTTCTCATAGCTGAACCATATACTGTATATATTTCTTATGATTTCCGCCTGAAGCTCTTCGTCCTCTTTCTTTTCGCTATATGCAGGAATTGTTATTTCCGTTATCTGCAAGGCCTTATTAAAACGTCCGTATAAATCCATTATTTTATACAAATGCTTGGGGTCATATCTCTTTCTCGTCTTTTCGTACTCTTCCTCCGGCTTATAGAACATATGATACTGAAGCCCGACTGCATCTATTTCGGCGCCGTTTCTCAATGCCTGCTCTATCACCATATAATATCTGTCGTTTGTGCGTCCGTTATCGTCCCACATTTCTCCGCCGTCGTTTATTCCCAGCTGATTCGCACCGAAATATTTTCTCGCCGTTTTGAAACAATATTCAACAAAATCGGGCTCATTGTATAAAGCAGAATTCCATATATTCCAAAACGGTTCGTTTACCACCTCAATCGTTCTTATATCCTTTCCATAGCGCTCGCTGATCTCTCGACAGCGTTTTTCATACCTTCGTTTTATCGTTTCAACATCCGCATTTCTCAGCCAATCGGGGAAGTAATGGTCATACGCCAATCCGTGCTCTCTCGGCTCGATTCCGTTTTCAAGGCAATATTCCATACACAAATCGGGTGCCGGCCGCCTATATACCTTTACGCTGTTTTTCGCATAGCGGGGCTTGCCCTCCTCGGGCTCTAAGTCCTGCCAATAAAAGGGAAGCGTTGCCATATTGAATGTTTTCTTGAAAACTTCTTTATACTTCTCGTTTTTCTCTGCCGTTTCCATCTCGTCAAGCATAAACAGGTTTGCTCCGTAACGAAAAGCGTGGTTTTTTTGATGCACCTTTACGGTTACTCCCTTAAGCGGCTTTCCTTCTTCGTCCGTTATTTGAATTTCCGCATCTCCCTTTCGATATGCTTCGATTCCGTACTTTACCCTTGCTTCTGTATATTCTCTGTTTTTTTCAAAGCCCTCTAAAATTTTCCTTCTGTCGTTATCCATTTTCGTTTTCCTTCTTTCATAAATTAAATTAATAATAATCGCCTGTCACCCGAAAGGCAAATACTCAATACAACTCAAACATATAAAAACCCGCGGTACCTTTTGAAACATTTTTAATTTTAACCCTTATATATCTGACATTGCTGTGTTTAGCGGTCAAAACAATTTTTCTCGGGGCTTCGGCTCTTTTCTTTATTTGCAAAGCCTCAAGCTTGCCGCCGTCATAGCCCTCTGCCCTTAACTCACTCCAAGCTTTATCCAAGCCAAACTCAACGGGTACGGAAGGCAGATTCGCATCCTCGGCGGTTGACCTTTCGCCGATAAATACTCCGTCACGATAAAGCCTAACCTTTTCACAATTTGAAACGCACCACACACGGTCTTCGTCTTCCGCTATAAACACCATCCGGTCAACGTCCTTACTCTGTGCCTGATATGAATAATACTGATACTTCGGAAGCCGATAAAAATCTATTGCCCCCACGCACGCAGGATTTAAGCAGCAGCCTCTGTTATGGTCAAAACCTGCCCATAAACAAAAGCCCGTATCCAGTCCCGACTTATTTGACTGATACTTTTGATTCAAAAACCTCGGACCGTCAATGTTTTTTCCGTCTATATTCCTTGCGGCGGTTCTTGCAAGCATATTATCTATCATAGCTCTTTTCCCGCCCGGATAAAATCCTCCAAATGCGTTTTCTTCCCTATTTACACGGCAATGCTTAGGCTCATACCCATCCGTCTGTTCCTTCCATGTATCTCCGTACTCTCTTGTAAACCCCGGCTTATGAGGATTCTTTTTCATTGTCTTTTTATATATAATATCATAGAGGTTTTCTGTATCATATTCCTCGTCAATAGCACAATAGCATTGCTCTCCGGGATATTCTTCGCGTACGGCGCAATATGTCATACGCCGAAACTCATCCGGTGTTTTACCTTCCTCATTTATTATCGGCTCCCAGAATGCAATACTCGCATGGTTTCTCATATATCTCACCATACGCCTCACATTATCTTCTACCCGTTTGTCGAAAATACAATGATTTTCCTCAGGATAAAACTGCCATCCGGGGGTAGGCGTAATAACAAGAATTCCAAGCTCATCACAGGCACTCATAAAAGCCCTTGCCTGAGGATAGTGTCCTGTTCTTACAATATTCCAGCCCGCTTTCTTTATCATATATGCATCTCTGTATTGAAGAGAATCAGGCAAGGCATTTCCTATCCACGGGTAATCCTGATGACGATTGCATCCGGTCAGTAGTACCTTCTCGCCGTTTAATACACAATCTCTTTCAGTGAATCGAATGTCCTTTATGCCAATTTTTAAGGTTTCATAATCTTTATACTCTTCAAATTCGGTTTTAACCGTCAGTTCATAAAGATTAGGCTCCTTTACCGACCAAAGCTGGGGCTTTTGTATTCGAAGCCGCACTTCATACGTCCCGGTTTTTTCTATAAAAACGCTTTGTTCCTCTCGCTTTATACATTCGGCACCATCTTTAATTATATAGTATATTTTTCCTCTTGCTTTATTTAACTTGCTGTCATTTCGTATATGGGTTTTAATCAGAATATCCGCATATTCACGGTTTACATTCTCATACCTTACAAAGATACCTCCGCTCGCCTTTTCATCCTCATACAACTCATCGGTAATATGTATTAAATCCTTTTTGGCAAACCATACATATCGATAAATGCCGCCGAAATAACAGAAGTCGAGCTCCTGCTGTGGCTTTCCCGGCGGAATATCCGCATTGTCCTCATTGTTAACCCTTACCACCATCACATTTTCTTCATTGAACAGAACCTTGTCGGTGATATCAACCACAAATGGGAGGTATCCGCAAAAATTTCGCTTAATTTCTATGCCGTTGAGATATACCTCCGCCTCGTGCATAGCTGCCTCAAATTTTATGCACAGCTTTTTTCCCTTAAAGGTATCGTCAAGTATAAACCGCTTTCGATACCATGCGTCTCCCTGATAATTAAGTCCGCCGCTGACGTTTACAGGCTCTAATCTGACAGTATGTCCCAACGTAACAGCTTCCCACGGCGAATCATCAAATTTCGGATTTATTACCTCGCTGTTTTGAACGCCTTTCAAAAACTTCCATCCGCTGTTAAAACTGTATTGCATCATAAAAATCTCCGTTTCTTCGTCTGAATGTCTGCTATTGCTCATACATTTTCAGCACGCCCGACTCGGGCACATCAAATACAGCAATATCCTTTACGCTTTTTTCTCCCTCTGAAATTTTCTCGCCCTTACAGTTTAAAATTAGATAAGAGTAATTTCCATTTGCCCGAACGGCAATATAACTCTCTCCCGTTCCGTTTACAACAGTCATTTTTTTTGACAGGCACAAGACGGTATTTAAGCTGTAACAAACACACATCTTTTCATCTTTAAGCTCTGCCTCTGCCATCGAATAGTTTGCTTCGGGATTATATATCTTAAGCCTTCCGTCAAGGAGGATTTCTTTGTTTTCCGTCCAAAAATCAAGCCAGAATTTAAGTACATCATAATGTTCTTTTTTTATTTCGTTTATGCGCACCGAAATCTGAGAAACGCCGAAAAGCACCGCTATCAGCTGTTTTGCCATGCTTTCATTTGTGTCGTTATCATTCCACGTTATCATGTCCGAATGTACCGCCGCCCTGCCCGAGGTCATACGCAAATCAAGGATTGCCACACGGTTTATAAATGCGTCCAAAGCACAGTCGCCGACTCGTATCATGTTTCCGTATCGGGTAATTACCGGGCCTATATAGCTCTGTCTGAATTCTATCAAAATGTCGGGGTTGACTTTTTTCAGCCTTGAAGTAACGCTGTCAAGCAGGCACTCTATTGCGTCCTCAAGCGATTCAAAATCTCTCCCGATACCCGTTTTATCGGAATACTCGGTAAGCTCAAAGGCGTCGATAAAATCGAGCTTAAACCCGTCCAAGCCCCATTCGCCGGCCGCCTTTTCATATATTCCCGACAGGTATTCACGAACCTCCGGAAACCTCGGGTCAAGACAGTTCCATTCTCTTTCTTCGCTGTCCAGGTATTTGCCCTTAAAACGCTCCCACACCTCGGATTTTTTCCCGACATACGGAACCGAATACCAAAGCACAACCTTCATTCCGATTTCGTGGATACGCAAAACAAAGGATTTCATATCCTTTATTTTGCTACTACAGACCCTCCAGTCTCCGCAGTAGGCATACCCGCCGCCGTTATTCTCCGTCTGCCAGCCATCATCTATAATAATGCTTCTCATTCCAAGCTTATACGCCTCTTTACATTCGGCAATCAATTCCTCATCTTCTATATTCTGATGAAAATTATACCATGTTGAATACATCGGCATACGCGCTTCTTCCGGAATATCTTGTTCTCTCTTTCCCGACACACGTCGCATATTCTCTGCCGCCGACTTAATCGCCTCGTAAAACGGGATTTTACGCCTGTCGATTATAAATTCGGTATGGTATTCCGAAAGCCTGCCGACCGGTTTTGTAAAAAACGATATTCTGCACAGACAGCTTTTACCCATTTCCTCTGTACCGGTGCTGATTTCAATCGGTGTTTTTGCATCTTCAACCGAGATTGTAAACACATTTTCACCGCTTTGAGAAATCACAGACTGAATAGGTATTCCCGAAGCCAGCCTTGATACAGAGACCTGGTGTTCAGGTCTCCAATCGGGCAGTATGTTTCTCATTGTTCCGCTCTTAGCGCCGCATATACTTCCGCACTGCGAATTCCAGAGCGAAAACGCATCGACATAGGGTATATTAAACTCAACCGTTATCTCTGACGGCGAACAAGCCTCTTGCCGACTGAACATAATTTCATATACCGAAATGTCATTTTCTTCGCTGCGCAGGGTTATTTCAAGCGAGCTGTCCCTGTTGCTGTTTTTGATATTGAAGTTCATTCAAAAATCCCCCTGCTATTCTCTTGTCCTGTACACAAAAAAGTCCGTAATATTTGCATAAACCGCTCTCGTGATAATTCTGTCGGGCGAAACGGGATTCATTTCAGCCGTTATCATATTGGAGGAGGATTCCTTCCATGCTTTTTTCCCATCAAAGTATACCACGTTAGGCCATGTTTTCAGCAGATATGCCTCGTCTATCGTGTCGGTGTTGTTGTAACCGAATTTTACCACGCCGTCCTTAATTTTTATAACATACCCGGAGGCGTAACTGTTGTAGGCATTCCACTCGTTAATTTTCGGAGTTCCCCATTGCTCGGCCGGAGTACCGCCCTCATAACAGTAGAACATCAAAACGTCTTTTATTTCATTCTGATTATCAACGGCAATTTTTATCAAATCACCCGGATGAAGTGTTATATTCGGGAAATTTTCCATTTTAATCGTATATTTGACTCTTTCGGTTTTATAGAAGCCGTCCACCACGGTTACTAATTCTTCCTCCGCGTTTATACCCTCTGAAATAGCCTCAACCAGCATAGGACTTCCGTTTCCGTCAGCGGCATAGCTTGACTCCGCTTTTATCACAACCACATCGTCTATGCCCTTATCGTCTCCGATTGAATATACCTCCGCCTGATATTCTTTTCCCGATTTAAGAACATTGGTGTTTCCTACAGTAAAATTCACAGCCGATGCGCTTACCGCTTTTTCATCCGACGGCGCTATCAGAATTTTTGTGTCTTGATTAATAACGTTTTTGGCTCCTATACACTGATTGTTAAAGTATGTTTTTGCACCGAATGCACCGGTTATCGTCAGGCTTTGTGATGACTCCTTCGGTTCATACTTTCCCGGATATGCCGGAGTGTCTATCTTGTTTATTTTTCCGTTATCATCAACCGCATATCTTATAAGAAGCGGATGCTTGTCTTTCCCCTTAAATATTCCGTCCATTGCCTTGTTGAGACTATATGACTGACCGTCAATGTTTACCCTGCCTACTAAATCTATTGTTATCATTTTACCCTCAAAGGTGAGCATTTTTAATGCAAAGCGATCTGTAAATTCCTCGTAAAAGCAGTTGCATATATATGCGTATTTCATATCATCGGCAGAGCTGTTTTCAACATAGACTATTATACCTTCATGTGTGAGTCCGAAGCTTATCTCTTCGCCCGGTTTAAACACAATATTATACTTTTCGGTGACATACTTATTCAAGCTGTACTCTGTGCTGTCAATTATAACCTTGTCTTCTTCAACGCTTTCTACTGTTCCGCTCAATTTAAGACGGCTTACGTATACTTCAAGATAATCCTTCGAACGAATCACCGTTAAAACATCGTCCTTACGTATATCATCCGCACTTATTTCTTCGCCGGATGCAAGAAAAATCCTTGATACCGAATATTCTCCAAGGTCAATTACCCCGCCGTCGATATAGTCTCCGTATACTCTGCCCATATCGATGTCATTCATCGTAACGCGGCATATTTCATAGCTGTTTATCACCACCGCATCATAACCGTTTTCATTATCCGTATTGTAAAGTGTTATTTTCCCGAATTTAAGACTGTTTATTTCATCGGCCAAATTAATGTTCTTCTTTGAACCGTTAAATATTATCTCTGCCCCGGGTTTGATATTCACGGATTTTGTTCTTGTACTGTCGGCGTACTCCAATGCTCCCTGTTCACTGTCATAGCCCTTTACATCCTCAGCCTTGATTTCAATAATATCGGTGCCGGAGCGTTCGGAAATATAGACTATTTTCCCGTAGTCATCTCTGTCACGGAATCTGTAATAAAACTCAACTTTTTTACCCAGGAACGGTCTTATATAGGCATTTTCGACATCGTATGTAACACCCGATATAACCGCCTGACCACTGTTCGGGCTTGCGCCGTAGGTGAGTGATACTCCGTAAATTCCGGTTACACAGCCGCTGTTCTTTATTATCGACCTGTATCTGTACAAAAGCGTATCGGTATTACGTGTGGTATATACATTATCAGACGAAGAATAATCACGTTCTGCCATTACGGTATTAAGCGCATTTGTAATCATCCGCGCGGTATTCGCCTTTGTGAAGCCTTTGCTGTCCGAACTTACACCCTTGTTAAGCTCCAGTCTGTTAAATGTTGATCTGTATCCCGACGGATAACCGCCTCCGAGCTGTGCCTTTCCCTCATATCCGAGTATTCTTATGAGCAAAGCCGCCGCTTCGTCATATGTGATATTATCATCGGGGCGAAATACACGTTCGCTGTCGCCCGATATTATTCCATACTCCGCCAGAGCATTGATGCTGTTTGATTTCCAGTAGGTTGCCGGAACATCGGTGAAATAGATTTTTTCACTGCGATAATATTCGTCAATATTGAGAATTCTCGCAAGATACACGGCGAAATCAGCTCTCGTTGTATAATCCTCCGCATTGTCTTTTTCGTCAAATACATTTACAGCATTAAGGAATTCAACGTATTGATTGCTTTGATTGCTTTTTGGGGCGGACACATCCTCACCGTATGCCGACACCTGTCCTGTCGTTAAAAAAACCATTATACACAATACAAATGATAAAATCTCTTTCTTCATTTATTATAACCGTTCCCTTCCGTGCCGTGGGCACAAATTATGAAATTTAATTTTTATCGTCTGCGCAAGTCAGTATGCCTATTCATTCTGTGCCGCTATAACCCTGTACAGAACCACAGCCGCCTCCGCGCGAGTGATGTTATCGGTCGGTTTAAAGCTTCCGTCCTCGTATCCGTTTATATACTTTTTAAAGCTCATATAATCAATCGCTTCTCTTGCATAATCCGCCGTTTCCGATGCGTCGGTGAACTGTGCCCGAACATCTGTCTGCTCCTTGTCTTTTATTCCGCGGTAAATAATAACCGCCATATCCTGACGGGTTATGGGCATTCCGACCCCGAACAGGTTATCGTCCATTCCGTTTGCCGCGCCGGAATTAACAAGCGAAGCTATGTATGACGCATACCATGCGTCCTCCTGCACATCGTCAAAATGCACCGTGCCCGAATTATTCTGCAAGTCCAGCGCAAGAACCGCCATTTTAGCAAATTCCTCACGGGTCACATTGTCTGCCGGGGCAAATGTATCACCGCTGCGTCCGTTTATTATTCCCTTTTGATAAAGCATTTCAATCGCAGAGTCCGCCCACTCGTAACCGTTTAAGTCCGTAAAGTGCTTTGAGGTCAGCGGTTCAATAGCGCTGCTTGCATTATCCGCTCCGTCAAACGAGATATTGCCTAAAGGCGAATTTTTAATTCCGCCGCTGCCGCTGCTTCCGCTTCCCCTTCCGCCTCCGCTTCCGTTTCCGCTTCCGCCGTTGTAATTTCCGTTATCGGATGAGTCTTGAGCCGTTTTCAATGCGTTTTCAAGCGAATTAAGATTATCAAAGCTCTTTCCGGCAACGGCATTACAGCTCTTGTTCGTAACAATATCCGACGGTATCCCCGTTTTATCCGAAAAATCATTCAGAATCGAAACAATATTCGTATATCCGTTCGGCCTTTTAACCTTCTGTAGGATCATTGCTTCGACAAGCCTTTTTGTGAAATCGTCAAAGCCCGATATGCTCTTTCCCGTCAAACGCTCTGCAATCACCTTTTTCTCCTGCTCATCAAAGGTTTTGTACCAGTTATCTGTCTTTTTATCCTCAATATTCAAATACCTATAATATTCATCTATATTGTCGATTTTGCTTTCGTTTAAAGCTTCAATGATTACGCCGCGGCGGTAATTATAAGCAAGCTTACTCCCGTCGGCTCCGTTTTCGGAGGCAACATAGCTATACAGGTCCCCCAAGACCTTATCCTCATTTATATTCTCGCTGATCGGCATATATAGCTGTAAAGCATATCTATATTTCTTTAAAGCGGCAACAGTTTCTTCCTTTGATATTTTCGATGCCGCTTTAACCTTATTGAACGCGTTTTCGTTTTCTGTTTTTCCGCTGTATACAAGTAATATATCCGCAAGGGCTTTCCCGCTTTCATCTCCCGCGGTCACCTTGTACACTCCGCTTTCCGTGCCCATTTTAACCGATATGCCGCACACTCCCGACTGAGTATAAAACTCGCCCAAATACGCGACGTCTTCTCCCGCCGATCCCTCGGCCGGAATTTTCCCCCACTCAAGACCGTCTTTGATAACGGTAACGCCCACGCTTGCGCTGTCGGTTTGTATCTCACGCGTAAAAACATAATCGTCCGATATATCCGATATTACAAGCTCCTCCGCATTCGCGGATACGGCGGTCACCGCCGCCAGCGCAAATATTAAAGCAATACATTTTTTTAACATCATCTGCTTTATTCCTTTCTTTCAAATCATGCTGATATATTTTATTTCTGCTCAAAGATGTATGTAAGAAGTATATTCCGAAGTATAAAACCGCTTTCGCCGCCAACGGTGATACTGTATGTTCCGCTCTCGCCTTCAAACTCAAAAGCGGCTCTGTATTCTCCGTCTTTTATCGGAAATTCATTGAAATAGACTATCTCCCCCGATGAATTATTCTTTCTTACCGTAACGCCTACGGTTTTTCCCGACGCTTTTCCGCTTAGGTTAAGCTGTGCCGTGCCGCCCCTTGCTTCAGCATATTCGACAACGCTTCCGAGACTGATTTCCTCCGCCGGGCATGTCGGGGACAGTGCGTCATTCCACAAAAATGCCCTTACTCTGTCCGTCTCGGCTTTCGCGGCAAAGGTTTCCGAGCTGCCTTTCAGTATGCCGCTGTTTAACAGACTTTCGCCGCTGTATTCCGCGTAATACGCATCATATCCCTCCCCGTCGTACTTACTGACGGTGATCTTCCCTCCGTCATACTTAAGAACAAGTCTGCTTTCGGCGTTAAAGCTTTTATACTCATATGTGCCGTCGGACATATATTTTAAGACAACAGTCATTTCCCCCGAAAAATTGTGTATATAAAACTCATCGTTAAAGTTCCCGTTATCCGCGTTGACGGTATTAAAGTATGCTATACTTCCCGACGGATTTCCGATAAAATCATCGTATGTTTTACCCGCTTTGAGAATTATAAGCTGCACCTGTTTTTCATTGTCCTTATGCCCCGAAAGCGTTATTTTTCCGTATTTTTCTTTTTGCTCGATGCTGCTGACGGGTTCTTGCGGATTTTGTATTTTTTTATACATCACATATTTCGGATTGCCGTTTATTGAAATGCTTTCGCCGGCTTTAAGCTCGTTTCCGACCGTATCGTATATCTTTATTTCATAGCCGTCCCCTGCCTTATCGGGTGTATAAGTCTTTGCCTTTTCATCTTTATTATAGACCGCATAAAGCCGCTCACCCGTTTCGGAATTTTTAAAGCAATAGCGTTCATAATCCGTCTCGGAATCATGCGACTCATACTTAAAGCCGTCAAGAAGATAATTCAGAGCCGCCACAGCAGTATATGACTGCTTCGCCTGATACGGCGTTTCTATATCCTTCCAGCAGCGTATCAAGCCCCACTGATGTTCTCTGTCATACGGATTGTTTCCGCCGTCCTGAAGCTGATATATAAAATACTTTTCAAAATCGGGGTCCGATACCGATATTAAATACGACCTTATAAGCCTTTGTGCCTGTATTTCCTCGCTGATGTAATCCATTATTGTCGGATAGCCGTGTTCGCTCGTCCACAGCTTTCGTGAGCCGCCGTAGGTATCGGCAAGACTGTGCATCATATTCATCTTTTCCGTCATATTATATGCTTCGGGCGAAAGCCCCGACCAATACGGGTGAAAAGACATTCCGTCAACATACTTACCCAAGCCCGCTTTATATGCGTCCTCACACCACTTAAAATAGTCCGAATCATGCACGCCCGTCATCGAAAGTCCGATAAGGGGGCATTTTGCGCTTGCCGCGTTGAGAGCATCTCTCACGGTTTTGGCAAGAGAAGCATAGTCTGAGCCGCTCGCCGCCATATCCTTGTTAAACGACGGATGATTCGGCTCGTTCCACAATTCATATGCGGCAACAACATCGCCATAGTCATGCTCGAGTTCTTTTGTCAAATGATACACATAATTATAAAACGCCGTCTTTTCTTCATCGGTTTTGGGTATAGTGTTTTCCGAAGCCGAATAAAGCTCGTTTCCGAGTCCCAAAACCACCAACAGCTTAACTCCGTTTTTCCGCGCCTCATCAAGGCACAGCTTCTGATACTGTGACAGTTCATATACGCCCTTTTGAGCTTCGTAATTGTTCCAGTTCATTTCGGTTCTTATCCAGCCTATGCCGGCATTTGAAACCAGTCTGAGCGTTTCGACAGCATCCCTTTCCGCACCTCCGAGGTGCACGCACGTTCCCATACGGTCGTTTTTCGACGCATTGTTTCTCATATAGGTAAAGCCACAGGACGCTGCTGAGGAATCCTCTCCGTCATACGCAATCAGCTCCGCTGTGTATGCACCGTAGATTTTCTGTTCATAGTCTATGTAAAACGCCGTTTCGGAGTTTGCCGCGGCCGTTACACTTCTTTCGGATTTTGCTATAACCTGTCCGCCTTCATCTTTTATATTGAGGAGGCATTTGATATTTTTGTCAGCGCCCGTATCATTTTTAAGGCTGCATTTAAACGCCGCGTCTCGGTCGGTGTCAAGCATTATATTTCCGGTTTTATCCGTACTTATATATGCTCTTACATTTGTTTTCGTATTTCCGTGTCTTATGGATATACGCTTTATCTGAATACCCAAGCCGGAATATCCGCACTTCCACGACCGCGTTGTCAGAACAATATCACCTCCGTCGGGGCCGTTATTGAGCTTAAAGCCGTTATTAAGCCTTGCCGCCGGAAGCTTTATCGAAGCCGTTTTAAAAGCTTTTTTACCCTTTGCAAATACCGTCTCGCTTCTTTGTTCAACATTGTCGGCATTAATATATTTAAGCTCAAAAAACGCCGACGTACTGCCGTTTCGGGCAACATCATAATACTCAATATCCGCATAAACATCCTCTGCGTCCGTAAATTCCGCCGCAAGCGAATCGTCTATATCAAGATATAAATTCTCATCGCTCCATGTAGTTGAACCTATATGCCATACCTGTGTTCCGTTTAGTGTTTCAACCGCCGGAGTTGTCTCCTTATCTCCGACTCTTGCCGTTATCATTGACATATCGGGGGTCGATCCGTTAAATTCAACCGATATTTCCGACGCGGCGTTCACACTGTATGTGCCGCCGAAAGCGACCGTCAAAGAAAGCGCAGCTACGGCGGATATGAATCTTTTTAATATATTGGTTTTGTATTTGCTTTGCATAAATATAAACCTCATCGCCGGCGCGGCCTCCGCTGTGCATAAAGCACAGCGAGCCGCCGTTCATTTTGATTAGCTATTTAAATTATTTTTCTACAGCGCTGCGCAGCGGAGCGTTATTTTCATCCCACAAAAATGCTCTATATGTGGCATTTTCGACTTTCGTGCCGAGGTCTATCTTGCCCGACTCACCTTTAATAGGGTATATTGCATCAAGCCTTCCCTCGCTGTTATACCTCGCGGCAAACACATATGCCTCCTCCGGTGCGCCGTATACCACGCTTATACCTGTACTTTTGTCTTCGTTCTCTTTTTCCTCAAAGTACAGCTTTGTGTCCGCGTATTTAACCTTCAGATTATCGATAAACATTACTCCGCCCGAACTCTTCTGGAATTGCAGCGTGGTCAATGTACCCGCTTTGGTAAATGAATTTTCGCCGCCGATTTTCTTTCCGTCAACATACATAATGTACTTACTGTTCGGATTATCCACATAAATCTCTATATGCGCCCACGTTCCGACCTGAATTACATTTTCATTATCCGTAGTCGTGTCATCTAACTTTGTCTCTAATGTAGTACCTTTAAAAACCGCACCATAATTGGATGCATTGTTTCCGAACATTCGCATTGTTCCCTGTCCCGCCATGTTAAAGTCAAACGAAACCGTCATAGGAACATTATCGGTCTGAGGAAGTACCACATTTGCACTTCGCCAGTCGCCTTCGCTAAATCTCAATGATGTTCCGTGATCCTCATCTTTCTTAACTCCGGTCATTGTTGTGCCATCGACATTGTACGCATGCGTAATATTTACCTGCTCTGTGCCGTACATAGCGCTTAAGTCCCGGTTAAGCATAGTGTCCTTCACCGTTGCTCCCAGACCTATGCGGTAGCTGTCAAAATCGGTGGAATAAATATTTTCTTCCGGCTCTGCGTCTACCTTCCTAATATAAACATTGTCTATATATCGGCTTATAGCTCCATCCAACACCTGCAGTTTAAAATATTTCAGCGTTCCGTTTTTTGATGTTGTATCGGCGCTTCCTATCTTAACGCCATCGGCAAAGACAGAATACTTACTCGCATCGGTATCGATATACAGAGCTATGTTATGCCATTTGTTCGTGCTGATTGTTTTTTTATAATTTTCATTTTCTATCAGCTGTACGTCACAGCCGGATATCTGTGATCTGCTCAGCTCTGTTAAAATCTGTGTCCGTCCCCATGGCTTTGATGTGAAAAAATCAAACGATATCAATATCCTTCCTGTCATACCCGTCGATAAGTTGAGAGGTATCTGAATATTTTGCCAGTTCTGCCCCTTGGTAAACTCCATACAGGTTCCTTTCATACTTCCTATATCTGATGCCGCTTTCATACTCTTTTTAATTGTTTCGTCTTTTGCATTCGGTTGTATCAAGCCGTAATCTCTGTCATTAAGGCTGCCGGTAAACGGTGTTTCCACCTTGGCCTCGTTTCCGATTTTATAGCTGTCGAAATCCGTAAAGAAAATATCCTCAGTCACATTTTCCGCATGAGCCGTAAGAAATACTCCGACAGAACATATACACATAACTACCGCCAACAAAAGCGCTGTTTTTTTCATTTTTACATTCCTCCTCATTTTTTATTTTTAATTTTTTCATTTTTTAATTTAAAATCTCAAATCCAAAAATCTTTATTGCTGAACTCTGCTGCCGAAATACTTATCTCTGTCTTTTTCCTCGATGATAAACGCCCTTATCTCTTTGTCAGCCGCATCGCTTACGCTGTATGCCGTGCTTTCTTCAAATCTGCCGAGCGTTCCGCCGAAGCATTTAATGTTACACAAGCTTCCGTCCTTATAATAGCCTATAATCAGCGTATAGTGTCTGCTCTCACCCGTATGATTTACCACTCTTATCTCATTTCCTTCGACGCTTGTTTTCAAGGACGCTTCGGGCTGTGCAATATATTTATAGTCTCCCGGCTTTCCCGGGAAGTCAAGCCTTGTTTCTTCCAATGCACCTCTTCCCGTTCCGGCTATGCCGCCTATATCGAGTGTATACAAGGCGTCCGCATCAAAGCTCTCTTTGAGCTCGGCGCAAAAGGCCCGATAGCTTTTATCCGTAATTTCAAAATCGGTTTTTGCGCCGTCCTTTAGAAGAGTTATATTGTTTTTATTAATCAGTGTCGGATCCACATCGTCCGAAAAAACTATCTCCGCGCTTTTATCCGACACCGTCAGGCTCCAGCCGATTCCCGATTGATTTATCGGTTCATCCGCCTTATAAAAGCACACATTATCGATACATATATCGCCGTGGTTTATGCTGTCAATCGGATAAGTGATGAAGTACATAGCCGCCAGAGATCCGCTAAGACAAGTGTCGCGCGCGTCTCCGAGAGCCTTTCCGTCAAGATATGTTGTGTACTTTCCCTCGTCCAGATCGATATACACCTGAACCTTGCTCCACCGGCCGAGATTTAAAACCCCGGTGTAACGCGAATCTTTTTCTGTTCTTCCGCCCGCCTTTAAGCTTCGGCCGGAGACAGTCAGAACGTCCGCGCCGGACTTACCCGAGGAGGAGACCGGCGCCATAACAAACGGCGCAGTCAGCCATGATGTCGGATAAATCTCAAACTCAAACACATACTTTCCGCTTGTATAGCTTCCAAGGTTAATCCGTCCGTTTGTGGTGTAGCTTGTCACTCCCCGGGGATACAAATCAACAATTTTCGCGCTTGTTCCGTGGAAGTCATCTATATTGACGGCCGCGATCCCGTCAACCTTTGACCGATTCCAAAATTCAAATCCTTTATAGCCGCCGCTTCCGCCGGCAAAGCCTTCAAAATCGCCCTCATAAATTGTATTGATGCCTAAAAACGGGTTATGGGCATACGCCGGCAGGCACATAGCCAAAATCAACACAACCGTGAGCATTAAAGTTTTTACTATCTTTATTTTACAGTCTTTCATTTTACTGTCACCGACGGCTGAGCGCGCTTTATACTCTTCCACACAAAGGCCCTTATCTCATCACAAGGCGCGAGAAGCTCAACGCTGTATGTCTTTTTCTCGGAATATACATTGTCGGCCGCGGTTTCGTTATAAATATGGTACGCCGAAAGCTTGCCGTCCTTATATTCGCCGACCAGCACGGTATATTCGTTTTTCAAGCCCTCTGTGTTTATTATATCCGCGCCGACCGAGACCTTATCTCCGGCGGCAAGGGTTTCTGAAAGGGGAGTTTCCTTGCCGTTTACGGTAATCCTGCCTTTGGCAAAGCATCCGCCGGAGGTTTTAAAGCTCTGTGAATATGTCTCTGACAAAATTCTGTCGCTTATGCTTAATGTATAGCTTTCATCGCCTTTAAGCATCATTTTCGGTGTGACGGTTATGCCCTGCTTTTTTGCGTTATACTTCGCTGTCAGCTCTGTTTTATTTCCCTCGCTGTCGGTCAGCGTAATATCGCCGTCAGACGGCGCGGATTTCAACGGCTTGCTTAAATCGATATTTATCTGTGTAACCTCGGGTTTAATCGGAGACGCTTCGTATTTTCCGCCCGTATATGTCACAAATTCCGCATTGTTTACACGGATTAAATCGGTTTCGACATACAGATTTATACTGCTGTTGACGGGCTTCTTTCCTCCGCTTCCGACTATATTGTCACTGAGCATAATTTTGTATTTCGCGTTTTCCTTAACTCCGCCGTTAAATGTTATTTTAACGCTCTTCATTGTCACCTCTGAAAGTGACACGGAAACCGGATTCTGTTTTTCGCCGTCAATTTCACAGACGGTGATATTTTTTGTTGTCAGAAGCGACTTGTTCACCAAATCCGAAAATTCGAGATATACGGAATTTTCGCCGGCTCCGAGAATGTTATTCTCCGCCGAAAGCGATACGGTAAGCGGCTGTTTATGCGGGTTTGCGCTGACGCTGTAGAGGCTTAAATTATCTATGTACATATCTCCGCCCGAGGATTTTTGTATCTGAAGCGACGATAGGTCAACGCCGCTTTCGAGGTCGTTTTCCTCTCCTATCTGTTCGCCGTCGATATACATAAGATACTTGCCCTCGGCACAGTCAATAAAATATTCAACATACATCCACTTGCCGAGCGAGGCGGCATTTTGAACCTCATGTTCATTCTTTTTAACCGTGAACTTTGCGGAGGTTCCCGCAATCTGTGAGAAGAACTTTGCAGCGTTGTTTCCGATTGTGCGGATTGTTCCAAGCTCATTGATATAAAGCTCATATGTCAAAAGCAGGGGGCTTGAGGTCCTTCCCGATACATTCATCTCTGAATTTCGCCAAGCGCCTTTGGTGAATTTTAAAGATGTTCCGTGCTCGTCATCCAAGGTCTCGCCTATCATACCGTCTTTGTTAGCAATGCCGAAAATAGGGCCGTAAATTTCTTGAAGATCAGTCAGCCTCTCGCTGACGGTTACGCCGTCTTCAAGCGTATAGCTGTCAAAATCCGTCTTAAATATAAGCTTCTGTTCGCTTTCGACGCTTTGGGCTTTCTTTGTTTTAAACACAAGCTCGCCGTTTTCAAGCTCTTCACCGTTTGCACCCGTTATCCCCGAAAGCGTGACGATATACTCGGCGTCCTCCTTGAGCTGTTCGTTAAAGTATATCGAAAAGCCGTTTTCGCTTATGCCGCCTATGCTTATATCCGTATTATCACCCGTATCCGTCTCGGTGACGGTGACACTTGAGTCGCTCACCGTTTCGGTATTTATGCTCCTTGAAAAGCTCACCTCGGCGGCATCGCCCTCGGCGGAAAGCTCGGTCTTGTTAAGCGACGCCGTCATTGTGTCGGCATGGGGCGGCTTTTGAACCTTTCTGACCGAAATGTTATCTATATACATTTCGCCGCCCGAACGCTTTTGAAACTGAAAGCTCTTAAGCTTTGAGTTCGAATCGCCCGGCTTTGTAAATGTATTTTCTTCACCGATTTGCCTGCCGTCAACATACATAATGTATTTGCCGTTTGCATTATCAACATAGAATTCAATCCTTGACCACTTCCCGACGGTCAATACATTATTATACTCGACCGGCGCACCGTCGGCGGAGTTAAACCTAACCCCCGGGCCTTCAAATATCGCTCTGTAGTTGGCCGCATTGTTTCCGAACATTCGCATTGTTCCCTGTTCCGCCATATTAAAATCAAACGAAACAAGTATCGGCGTTTCGTATGTCTGCGGAAGGACTGTGTTTATAATTATCCAGTCGCCTTTTGCGAATTTAAGCGAGGTGCCGTGAGATGAATCCTTTATCTCTCCCTTTACAAGCGTTTTTGCGGCGTTGCTTGCCGATGCGATATACGCATTTCCTCCGCCGTAGGCTTTTTCGTTCAGATTTTCAAATGTTGACTGCACCGAAGCGGCCGTTCCTATGGTATAGCTGTCAAAATCGGTTGAAAATATGTGCTCGTCCTCTCCCTCCGCCGAAACGGCACAAAGAGAAGTTAAAACCAACGCCGCCGACAGTATACCGCTTGCCGCTCTTTTAAAGTTCACCATAAATTCTCCTCCTTTTTTAATCCTTTAACTGTAAGTCGACATAAAGACTTGTGTCCTTCTTTGTGCCTATTCCGCTTCCGTATTCAATCCACCCCTTTCTTCCTGCTTGATTGCTTCGTTCGTCGGGGCCATCGTTATCGTTTGCAAGCACCGAAAATCCGATAGACTTTCTTCCCTCTATGCTCCAGCCTTTTCCGAACACGCCCTCCCACGGGAGAGCTATCTCATAGATTGTTTTGGTTCCGCTGCGTTTTATTGCCGTCTCCATAGGGAATTCTTCGCTTGAATATCCCGTTGTCTGAACCGCGCTTCCTCTCAGCGACAAGCCTATTTCCTTGCTCAGATGCGGCGATGTCGTCTTATCCGCAAGACCTATCTGAATTCCGTCTCCGCGCCACATCATCCCCGGTTCTTCAAACTGATAATGCACATCATCGGTTATCTCGGCGGCGATATAGACTTTTTTATCATCATAGGTCACATAGAACCTTCCCGATAAATCATTCTCGCCTTTAATTGCGTTATCGAAAAGATTTACCACGTTTTCATCTACCGTGTTCAGCGCATATTCTTTATAATACTCATCCTTTTCTATCACTCCGTCAATTTTCGGCACTACAGTACACCTTTTTGCAAAGGAATTATCGTTTCTGCACTTTACCGTGAACGGTTCTATTCCGTCTATCTTGATTTCCGCCTTAAAATCAAAGCAGCCGCTTCCGTCAAACTCCGGAAGATACATATAGAATTTTTTACCCGTCTGCGGTTCTATATCACTAAACGGAACGGACGGCAGCTTCGCCGTTATTTTTTTCGGCTCAGTCATGGTGACGCTTCCGCTTATCGCCCTGTCGCGGCGGTTATTCTTTACCGTAACCGCAATCACCGCCTTGCTGACGCTTGAAAGGTACGGAAGATATGCGATTTCCGCTTCGGCAGACGCTGTTATCCTTACTGTAATATCCCCCGCCGTATACAGCTTACCGTTCTTTTTAATCTCGGTATGTATTCGGCTTTCCTTTCCTGTTTCGCCCGAAAACGAGAATTTCAGCGTATTTTTCTCCTGTCCGATTACGGTTATATCCTCGCTCGGCGTATATTCTATCGTATAGCCCTCGGGGAGATTGGGGTTAAACTCCGTTACCTCGCCGGAAGGAACATCAAATTCGGTTTCAAGCTTTATCGGAGATTCGCATACTTCAAACTCCGTCATATTCCCCTCCGCCATAATCGGGGTATCGCCCAATATAAACGTGAACACGCCGTCATCACTGTATAACGTTCTTCCGTTTCCGAAATCATCATAGAGCGTCAGCTCTCTGCAGCCGAGCTTAACCGAAACCTCAGCCGCTCCGTTTTCCTCCCACATCATCATGGAATTGTTGCCGCGGAAATTCTTTCCGTATTTATACACATATGTATTTCCGTTTTCGTATGCGTCGGATAGCTTACTGCTGTTGATTATCGAATTGTATGCCGCCGTGCTGCAATATATCTGTTCGGCCGCATAGGGGTCTTTGTTTTCCCAGTAGTTCACATAACCGAAATTTCTTTCCCTGAAAATCATATCAAAGCCGCTGTCTTGAAACTCGTACCAATACGTCCGAATAAGCCGGGGAAGCTTCTTATAAATCGCCATAGTCTTTAAGAAATTGTCCGATTTAAACCGTTTCGTTGTCGGATAGGTGTTTACCGGCCAGCCGTACTCGGTTATCTCCATTTTAAGCGACGGCTTGTATTTTTCCACAAGATCGTCTACCTTTTTCAGTCTGTCATAAAGGCTTACGAACTCATCCATAACCTTATGGTCGTTAAAATAATAGTGATAGCTTAAAACGTCCATATAATCCGCACCGCCGAGTTCAAAGACTCTCTCGAAATACTCCGGGTCGATTCCCGCCGTTGCACAGCCCATTACCACTGCGTTCGGGTTTGCCTTTTTGATATTTTCGTATGTCACCTTTAAAACCGGGACATAAGCCTCGGGGGAGGTGTCAAGCGAAAAGCTTGACAGATTCGGCTCGTTCCACACCTCATACATATTACACCTGTCGCCTATATCCGACACTATGTTATATATGAATTTTCCGAAGGCTTCAAGCTGTTCGGGCGTTTCGGGAAGGGTTTTTTTATCCTGATAGAGAATGTTTGCGCCCTGTAAGACCAGAAGCATATTCAGGTTGGATTTTTCGGTGTCCGCCAAAAACCTGTCACCCGATGCGGGAAGCTTATATACTCCCTTTGATTTTTCATACAGCTCCCACTCAAAGCCGTCACGGACATTCTTCATACCCGTCATGGCTATAAGCGGCGATACTGCGGCGCTGTCACGCCCCGAAAAGTGCACACAGGTTCCGTATTGGTCATTCAGCGGCATATCCGAGTTAAACATCGAATACGAAAACTTGTTTTCCTCAACAGAGGCATACACTCCGTCGACGCTTTCCATCTCGGTCTTAAGCTCATACAAGCCGAATTCCTTTGGGGTATAGCTGATGCTTCGCTTAAGCGTTTTGTCCGCACCGAGCTCGAAGCGGTCGCTTCCCGTCCACACGATTTCGTCTGTCAGTCTGTTTGTCACCGTGTATGAAACCTTATAATCCGCCTTTTCATAGATGCAGGACTTAAAGCTTATGTCAAGATTAATATCCTCGCCGTTTACAAAGATATTACCTGCCCTCTTTGACGAAATGCTGACCTCGGCGCCCCGCTGCCGCTTCTT
>CADBUP010000135.1 GCA_902797885.1 uncultured Ruminococcus sp. | reverse complement strand
AATCTGCCTGCTCCGTCAATCGTTGCCGCTTCATATAGCGTCTGATCAACGCCGCTTATCGCCGCACAGTATATGATAGAACCCCAGCCTATTCCCTGCCAGCAATGCAGAATAACCAGAATCGGCCAGAAATACTTCGGGTCGCTCAGATAATTAACCGGTTCTTTTATAATATGAAGTCCCATAAGTATGTCGTTAAACAAACCGCCGTTTGCCGAACAGAACTTTGAGACCATACCTACCACTACAACTATCGAAACAAAGTGAGGCAGATACGATACGCTCTGCGCAAACTTTTTGAACCTGAGCGATAAAAGCTCGTTTAACAAAAGAGCAAAGATAATCGGTCCGGGAAATCCGAACAGGGTTTTCAGCATACTTATTCCTATAGTATTTTTAAACAACAGCCCTATGTTCGGCTCGTTGAAAAAAGTTTTAAAATGTTTTAGCCCAACCCAGGGGCTTCCCATAATCCCCGAATAGAAGTTATAGTCCTTAAAGGCAATTATTACACCGTACATAGGGATATAACTGAATATGAAAATAAAAATCAATCCCGGAATAACCATCGATTGAAGCGCCCATTGATGTCTAAACCTCTTTAACCCGTCCGTGAAGCCGCTTTTCTTCTTTTTCCTTGCATTAACATTGTCATTCACTTGTTCCACAACCTTTCAAGCCAAATTTTTCTCAATAATGATAAAGTGTTGTGTTTTAAAACAAGACCTCATCATTTTGATTCAGTTATAAATTTGCAGTGTAATAAATATATTGCACAAATTTCAAGAACTTTATAAACTAATTATAGATAATTTTAAAACTTATTTCAATCTGAAATTTTGCACTATAATATGAATTTTTTTACCTCACCGTAAAATTTATATATAGCAATTTTATTTTTCGGTTCTAATACGACTCGCAATTAGTTCAATACAAGATTTTATCGATTTGAAAAAATAGTGTAGAATAATGATTGACAATTAAAAAGGCAACGCTCTATGAGGCGGTATAAATTTACAAAGTCTCGATTAGAAATACGTTAACAAGATATCGCTCTTATGTAAAATTTTTGTATATTTTCTCTGAAATGGCGATAAAAATATGCAGAAGAATATATTTTTAGAAAAGGAAAATGTTCAGATTATTAATGATGGAAATAAATGAGGTGTATCCTAAAAAAGAAATTAACGATATTTGGGAAAGGTGCCTTGATGAATAGGATTCGTCGAAATTCAAAATGCATCAACGATTATTTCGCTAATTTCCCAACAGAAGAATTAAAGTGAAAAACTCGCTGACGCATTTTTTATTTGCTCAGAAAGAAGTATTAAGCACGTACTTTTAAAATTAACAATCCTACGCATTATAAATATACAGCAGGACAGTACGCACTCGATACTTCTGAGAACTTACGATAAAAAAACTATTTGCATAATTCTTCAGCAAGGGCAGAAATCTCCGCTTTATTTTTATCATTAACCGCCGAAAGAATACTGATATTATTCTCCGAAAAATTAATATTCTTGGATTTTTCAAGCATAGCAGATATTTTCTTAGCCGCGACAGGAGCCCAACTTCCGTTTTCTATTATGGCTACTGTCTTGTTGCTAAAGCCCCGCTCTGTAAGATTCTCAATAAACTCGCGCATGAACGGGAAAATATCGGCATTATAAGTGGTTGTAGCAAACACAATCTTGCCGTAACGGAATGCATCTTCTACTGCCTCAGCCATATCACAGCGTGCCAGATCACTTAGGACAACCTTAGGACAACCGTTTTCTTTAAGCTTTTCAGCAAGAAGCTCAACCGCGGCCTTTGTATGTCCATAAACAGAGGTATACGCAATCATAACACCATCGGTTTCTACCCCATATGATGACCATATATTATATAATTTAATATAATAATCAAGATTATCACTTAAAACTGGACCGTGCAAAGGGCAGATGACTTTAATATCAAGATTTAAAGCTTTTTTTAACAAACTTTGAACCTGCATACCATACTTTCCTACTATACCGAAATAATAACGGCGCGCTTCGCATGCCCAATCTTCTTTAACATCTAAGGCGCCGAACTTACCGAAAGCATCAGCCGAAAATAAAACCTTATCAAAGTTATCGTATGTCACTATAACTTCAGGCCAATGAACCATTGGTGCGGCTATGAAATTTAGTGTATGTCTGCCGAGTTCTAAAAGCTCTCCGTTTCCTACAACGACCCGTCTGTCACTAAAATCGGTTCCGAAAAAGTTTTTCATCATAGTAAACGCCTTTGACGACGCAACAATTTTGGTTTCCGGATACCTCTCGGAAAAGCTGATAATACTTCCTGAATGGTCAGGTTCCATATGCTGAACAATAAGGAAGTCAGGGGTTCTTGTGCCAATTGCATCGGAAATTTTCCCGAGCCATTCATCCTTAAACCTAACGTCCACAGAATCCATAACTGCAATTTTTTCATCGATAATAGCATATGAATTGTATGCCATTCCGTTTTCAACAACGTACTGACCTTCAAATAGGTCTATTTTATGGTCATTGACGCCTATATATTTTATATCATCAGTAATTTTCATAACGTATTCTCCTTGTATTTCTTTGCTCTAGCTATTATAACACAGTAAATATGTTTCCGCAACATATTTTTAACTCAAATTTAATTGCAGCCGATAATTTCTCCGCACGCAATCATCTCACCGGCATTTCCGGACGGCTGTGTCTTAAAATCATCGGGATTTCGGTGAATTATTACAACTCTTCCGATTATGTCATCCACAGCGAATCTATCCGTTAAAACGGACATAAAAGCATATCCGTTATTTCCGAAAAGGGGCGGTAAGTCGCCGGCATGATACGGGTGCTCACAACCTTTCGGGTTAAAATGTCCGTCTGCATCAGCAAACGGATTTTCTGCGTTTCCCGTACAAGACATACCGCTGTGAATATGGAATCCGAAAATCGGTTCCTTACAGCTTTCGCCAAGCGGAAGCCCAAACACCTCTGCTCTGACAATAACACCTTTTTCTGTTTGTGTAAAATCAACCCTTCCCCTTAAACGGGGATACCTGTCACTTCCTTTGACCATTGCGTATGCCCTGCGGCACGAACGCGAGCTATTACATTTCATAAGACAAACCTCCTATGAAATATAATATGAACAGAATTCAAAAATTGTGCGCCCATATTTCAGAGCGCACAATGAATTATTTTACAACAATATTTATAAGCTTTTTTGGAACGGCAATAACTTTCACAACCTGCTTTCCCTCGATAAAGCTCTGAACTTTTTCACTCTTAAGCGCAAGTTCTTTCATTTCATCAGGAGTCAAATCCGGTGAAATAACCATCTTGTCGCGGATTTTACCGTTAATCTGAAGAACGATTTCAATCTCGTTTACAACCAAAGCCGAGGAATCATATTCCGGCCAAGAGTGAGTTGAAAGCTTATCCGTATGCCCCGAAACCTCCCAAAGCTCAGAAGTGATATGAGGAACAAACGGGTATAACAGCAAGATTAAACTATTAATCGCCTCGGTAATAACAGGTGCGTTATATTCTTTAGCCTTTTCCTTATACGAATAAAGTGAGTTTACCATTTCCATTATAGCGCTTATAGCAGTATTAAAACTGAAACGGTTACAATTTTCGGTAACTTTTTTGATTGCTGAATTTACAGCGAATCTAAGTTTTTTATCCTCCTCGGAAAGACCGCCGATTTTCTCATCGGTCATATAATCCTTTAAATCATCGACCGCACGCCATACTCTGTTCAGGAATCTGTATGCGCCTTCAACAGCAGTGTCGTTCCAGTCCAGGTCACGTTCGGGCGGAGCGGCGAAAAGAATGAATAATCTTGCGGTATCCGCACCGTATTTGGATATAATCTCCTCGGGGCTTACTACATTTCCCAGAGACTTCGACATCTTTGTACCATCCTTTAACACCATTCCCTGTGTTAAAAGATTTTCAAAAGGTTCATCACAGCCGATATAACCTAAATCATGAAGAACCTTAGTGAAGAACCTTGCGTACAAAAGGTGAAGTATAGCGTGTTCAACGCCGCCGATATATTGGTCAACGTTCATCCAATAATCAGTCTTTTCCTTTGAAAAAGGCATCTCGGTATTGTGCGGGTCACAATATCTCATATAGTACCACGACGAACACACAAATGTGTCCATTGTATCTGTTTCGCGCCTTGCGGGTCCGCCGCATTTCGGACAGGTTGTATTCACAAATTCGGGGCATTCACTAAGCGGAGACTTACCTTGACCGGTGAACTTTACATTTTCGGGAAGCTTAACCGGAAGCTGGCTCTCAGGAATTTCAACGGTTCCGCACTTATCACAGTATACAATCGGAATAGGCGCACCCCAATAACGCTGGCGCGAAATCAGCCAGTCACGCAGGCGGAAGTTAATCTTCTTTTCTCCGAAACCGTGTTCTTCTGCATATGCAATCATTTTAGGAAGGGCCTCTTTATTGTTTAAACCGGTGAACTTATCGGAATTCATCAAAACACCCTCTGCCGCGAATGCTTCGGTCAGGTTTTCGGAATCAATATCCTTGTCCTCGGGAGAAATAACAACCCGGATAGGAAGCTTGTATTTCTTAGCAAAATCAAAATCACGCTGATCATGAGCCGGAACACCCATAACTATTCCTGTTCCGTAATCAACAAATACATAATTTGCAAGGTACAGCGGTATTTTCTCTCCGCTGAACGGGTTAATCACATATGTACCTGTGAAAACACCCTCTTTTTCTGTGTCGGTGGCAGAACGCACAATTTCGCTTTGAGACTGAACCTTTTTAATGAATTCACGGCACTCCGCCTCTTGTGGCTTACCTGAAATCAATTCATCAACAATAGGATGCTCGGGTGCAATAACCATATACGAAACGCCGTATATCGTATCGGGTCTTGTTGTAAATACGGTAAGGGTTTTGTCACTTCCGTCAAGCTTAAACTGAAGCTCTGCGCCTTCGCTTCTTCCAATCCAGTTAGTCTGCATCGAACGAACCTTATCGGGCCAACCGTCAAGCTTATCAATATCATCAAGAAGCTTTTGAGCGTAATCGGTAATTTTAAAGAACCACTGCTCTAAATCTTTTTTACCGACCTCGCTTTTACAGCGTTCGCACTTGCCGTTTACGACCTGCTCGTTTGCAAGGACGGTCTGACAGGACGGACACCAGTTCACATATGATTTTTTCTTATAAGCAAGTCCGTTTTGATAGAGCTTAAGAAACATCCATTGAGTGAATTTATAATAGTCAGGTTTAGCGGTAGCAACCTCACGATCCCAGTCATAGCTGAATCCGAGACGTTTAAGCTGAGAGCGCATATTATCGATATTCGACCATGTCCATTCGGCGGGCGGCGTGCCGTGTTTTATAGCGGCATTTTCAGCGGGGAGTCCAAACGAATCCCAGCCCATAGGATGAAGAACGTTAAAACCCCTCATCTTTTTATATCTTGCTACAACATCACCTATGGAATAGTTCCGAACGTGTCCCATATGAAGGTTACCCGACGGATAAGGGAACATCTCAAGCGCATAATATTTAGGCTTATTCGTATCCTCGGAGATTTTAAACTCACCTGTTTCATCCCATATTTTTTGCCACTTTTTTTCAATCAAATCAAAATCGTATTTCAAATTAACTTCCTCCAGTCTGTAATTTACGTTTTTATAACAAAGGTGTTATACACCGACATATCAATCTAAAAGTTCAGAAACATCAACAGGAATCGCATCCTGCCATACGTGCTCTAAATCATAAAAACGTCTTGTTTCCGGTTGAAAAATATGAATAATTACATCATCATATCCGAGAAGAATCCATTCGCCGCTTCTATATCCCTCTTTGTTTATATGATACTTTTTGAGCTTTGAAAGTTCTTCTTCAAGATTGTCACAGAGCGCCTGAGTCTGTCTTGAAGTATTACCGGTCGCAATAACAAAATAATCAGTCATTGTGGTAAGACCGCCGACATTTAAAACACTAATATCAGACGCTTTTTTACTGTTGAGGACCTCAACGATTTTATTTACCATACTGTTTTCACAAGCCATTATATTTCTCCATTCCTTTAAAATCTTTCGTTAATATAAAAAATAATCTTTATTTCACAAAGTTCTGTGAAATAAGTTCGGCTGAGGCATTCTTGTCATACACAAAGTAAGAAACACCGCCTATGTATTTTCCGCTTCCGGGGAGGGTATGAAATTTCACATTACCCGAGCAGGCCGCCATATCCCTCAAAACGCCCACAAGCTCTCCGTTAAGATTTGTCTTGCTGTGTTTTTCCATTGCTGCTAAAACAGCAGGAAGTCTAACGATTCCGGCAGGACTTTTAATCTTTTCTATTACGGCTGAATACAAAAGCTTTTGAGTATCTATTCTGCCTATATCACCATCGGCGTAGCCTGTACCATCATTATTCTTACGAAATCGCATAAACATTTGCGCGTGTTCACCGTCAAGCTTTTGCTTTCCGGGCTGAAGGTCGATGGCAAGATTCTGTACCGGGTCGGTGTAATTCATACGAATAGGAACATCAACGGTTACACCGCCAAGCGCGTCAATAATATCCGTAAAACCATCGAACCCAACCATAATATAACTATCAGGTTTGATTCCGGTAAGCTGATTGATTTCCGCGCTCATACATTCAAATCCCGAAAAGAACGCTGAATTAATCTTTTTGTCATTTCTCTTGTTTTGAACCCTTGTATCGCGCGGAATCTGAAGAATATTTAACTCGTTTGTCCGTCTGTTTATCTGACATAACATAATAAGGTCTGTTCTATAGCCGCCTTCGTCAACGCCCGCAACAACAACATTTCTGACCGGCTGTGATGAAGCCCCGAGAATACTGAACTTCTGACCGGTTGAAAGCGAAACCAGGAAGGTTATAACCATCCAAACAAAAACTGCCAGCAATATTATAAATACAATAAATCTACCCGGATTTTTCAGTCTGCGTCTTTTCTTAGGTGCAGGCTTAAAGTCGGGTGGATAATTTTCTTGATTTAGCTCTCTCATTCCGCCGCCTCCTGACAGTTATTTAATTTTTTGAAGAATCAAATAATTTCTCGCGTGTACAGTATCGGGATGAAACATCTTTCCATCGCTCAAAAGCTCTGAAATTGTATAATCAAGGCCGGTAATAATAGCTTCGTCGAGGTCATCATAAGCCTGTTCACGAAGTTCATCCACTCCTTCAAAATCACGGTTTGGTTCTATATAGTCCGCCATATATATAATCTTTGTAAGCAAACTCATATCGGCCTTTGCGGTAGTATGATACTTTATAGCGTCTAAAATCTCAGCATCGAATATTCCGAATTCAGTCTGCGCAAGACACGCGCCGAGAGGTGCGTGCAAAAGCTTCGGTACGTTATAGGTAACCGGGTCTACCCTTATTCCGAATCTGTCCTTTAACATAGTTCTCGCTGAATCCGCATCAATCTCTTTTGCAACATCATGAACAAGTCCGGCAAGGTGCGCCTTCTTTTTATCAGCACCATACTTATCAGCAAGCCTTTCAGCCTCTTCCGCAACGCCGAGCGAATGTTTAAAACGTTTTTCACTCAATGTATTCTCAAGGTATTTTTTGATTTTACTTTCTTCCATCATCGCTGTTCTCTCCTGAATTTTCAATGTATAGTCCATTCTTTTTTATATATCTGAGTGTAAGATCGGGAAGCATGTATCTGACCGAAATTCCGTTCTTAATTCTTTTTTTTAAATCAGTCGAGGATATCTCTATATTGGGCATAGTAACAAAAACTATATCGGCATTAAATTCATCTTTAAGAGCCTGTGCTTTCTTTTTTAATTTATCTTGAGAAAAGCCTGCCCTGCCGACAACCGCAACAGTACATAATTCAAAAATCCGTTTTGGATTCTTCCACTTATCCATATAATCAAGAGAATCGGCGCCAACTATAAAAAAGAAATGAGCATTTTTATATATAAGATTAAGTTTTTCGAGCGTATCAAAGGTATAAGTGATTTGACCTGACTTTGTTTCTATGTCGGATATTTCAAATAAATCGTTATCGCTTATAGCAAGTCTTGTCATTTCAAAACGCTGTTTCGGAGAAGCAATATTTTCTCTTTGCTTATAAACAGTCTTTCCGTTGGGCAGGAACAGTACCTTTGAAAGTCCTATCTGAGCCGCGGCACTTTCAGCCGATATTAAATGTCCGAGATGAGGCGGGTCGAATGTCCCGCCCATTATCCCGATTGATTTTTTACCTTGCAAAATATTCATAATATTATTAATACGATAATACGTCCGTTACTCCCTCAGCAAATACTTTAGGGGTGCCGCCCTTTATCTTGGTTTTATAAAGAGCTGCGTTTCCGTTATCAACCTTTTTAAGAATTACTGTTCCGTCAGTCTTTAAGCCGTAGGCAGAGACATTTTCGTCAAGACTTTTAATCTTAGCCTTTTTATTAACAGTATTCACTTTCGCCCTGCTTACTCCATCGGACGATTCTGTATTAAAGTCAGAAGCATAGATAGCATAGTTTCCGGTTTTATCAAACGTAAACGCACCCATACCTACGTTTTCAGCAAGCTTTAACGTGTTTGAGTTTGAATACGAAACGATGTTTACCGTATTGGTCTCAGCGTTATATCCGGACGCAAATCTTATAACCGCACCATCCGACGAAACGTTACACGAGTAAGCGTCATCAGAAATTCGTTTTTCTGAGCCGGAATAGTCATTAATAATTGACATTGTATAAAGCGCGCCTTTCTTTGTATCAGCATCATAACCGCCGATGTATGCTATAGTAGAAAAATCATCGCTCGCGCTAAACGCCTTCATACCGCTATCCTGGCTAAGAGCCGTGACATTAACCGCGGTAGCAACCTTTTGAGGATTGGGCGACTTTGCACTTACAAAGTAATAATCCGCCTTATCCGTATCATATGCTGTGGAGAATACAACAGCACCTTCATCATTTCTGACTTTGATAATCTCTGTAACCTGGTCAGCAAGCTTTATATTTCCGCCGTTTGTCATGTCCACATAGTTAAGAGTCTGGAAATTATTGTTATAGTTACTGTAGACATATGCCGATTCATGTTTCTCGGAAATCAAAGGAGAAGAGAATGCCTTTTCGGCAATTGCCTTCGGGCCCTCAGATTCACTTTGAACATAAAGGTCATATGTTCCGGTTTTTGTATCATAATTTTTAGCATAGAAATAAATCTTGCCTTTTGACGCCGTGCCAAATACATAAGCAACCTTCTCGTCGAGTCTCTTGGGGTCACCCGCACCCTCGGCGAAGCTTGCATAGAACAAATCACCCGTGTGAACAATGGGATTGAAGTTCTTTATGTATATAGCACACAGGTTGTCCTGAGACAATTTAAAATTACCCGATGTTATATCCGTATCGACCTTCTTATCCGTTTTTCCTTCAAGATTCCATAAGCACAACTCACCATGCGCTCCGTTTTCATCGGCGTTTTTAAGATAAAGAACCGATGAGCCGGTCTTGCTGACTATAAAATCATAATATACATTCTGGGCTATAACCGTCTTGCTCTTTTTCTTACCGTTAATATATGATACCAAATCACCGGATTTTGAGTTAAGATTAACATTCTCAAGGAAATAAACAACAGAGCCGTCCTCCGAAATCTTAATTAAATCCTTTTTAGTAATTTTAGTTTTTTGGGCATCCTTTGGGTCTTTAAACTCAGTCTTTTTCTTTGAGCTTGAAGATGACTTGCTTGAAGATGTTTTATCGGCTTGAGCATCGTTGTCTGTATTCTGAGTCTCATACTCTATTGTAACAAAATTAGAGCTGAGCATGGCTTCTTTTCCGTTGTAATAAGAATACAGTTCATTACCCTTTGTATAAACAGTCGGATATTCCGGTGTTTTATGAGCAAAGTATGCAAAAACATTAACCAAGCCGACAATTATAGCGACCACAAAGGCCAAAACACCTGCACCTATAAACAAGCCTTTTCGGGACTTATTATGTGTGGGTCTATCCTCGTCACCGGGCCTCTTTTTGATAGGTTTAGCGGCACGGAGGGCATCACTGTTACGTTTTTCAAAATGTGAAATTCTGCGTTTTGTGTGCTTTCCGTTCTTTCTGTGCTCACGTCTTTCCTGGGCGCGTAGAGCCGCCGCCTGCATTTCTTCAAGCGTATATCTCGGTTCGCTCGATGTTTTGTGTTCGGTTGATATTTTTTTCTTATTTTGATCATAGCTTATACCCGCATCCATATCAGCTATAGCCTGCTTTATTTCTCCGGAATCGCGGAAAGTCAAAGTATACTGTAAATCAAAGTCATAGCTGTCTCTTGACGGATCTATCGCGGAATAACGCCCGGTGTTCTGGCTCGGTTTACTAACAGAAGCAGACGACTGCTTTTCCTGTGGTTCAGCCTTTTCGGCCTCTTTTGGAATATGAGTCTTGCAAAATGGGCAAACATCAACATGTTCGAGTAAATTAATACCACACTTCGGACATTTCATCAATTTCACTGCCTTTCTCTTTACGTTCGTAAATAGGATTATAATATGAACATAATATCATAATCTTATATTATATTATCACAATTAATTATTAAATACAACAGTTTTATAAAAAAATTATTGTTTTTTGCGGGAAAAATTTGAAAAAAGGTCAGCTTTCTGACTTTTTCCCCTTTAAATTCTCTATAAAATCTTTTTCACTTTGTGAAAGAGACGCTCTTGATAACATCCCTCGTCTTTTATTAAAGGTGTTTATTATAGACATTTCTCTTTTCCACTTACAAATATTTTTATGGTGACCGCTGAGCAGAATGTCAGGGACCCGTCTGCCGTGCCATTCTTCCGGGCGTGTGTATTGAGGGTATTCCAAAAACCCGTTATAATGCGATTCCTCAGAGAAAGAATCCTCACTTTTAAGCACACCCGGAACCAGTCTCGACACAGCGTCAACCACAGCCATTGCGGCGATTTCGCCGCCGGTTAAAACGAAGTCACCGAGTGAAATTTCACAGTCGACAATTTCATCGAGAACACGCTGATCTACCCCCTCATAATGTCCGCAAATCAATATAATATGACCTTCCCTTGCAAGTCTTTTTGCTGTTCCCTGTCTGAAAGTTCTGCCCTGAGGCGAAAGATAAATTGTTTTAGGTTTATAATCAAGGCCCTTACATACATCTTCATATGCAAGAAAAATAGGCTCTGCCTGCATAACCATTCCCGTTCCGCCGCCATAGGGGTAATCATCAACACTTTTGTGTTTATTAAACGCAAAATCGCGTATTTGAACACAATTTACTTCTATTAAACCTTTTTTTCTTGCCCTGCCGATAATGCTGTCACCTAACACAGCCTCGATTGTTTCGGGGAAGAGTGTTAATATATCAAACCTCATCGTCCGCCAGCCCCTTTATGAGAGTAACGCTTACATAACCTTCGCTGATGTTTACCTCATTTATAACATCATCTATCACGGGTAAGAGAAGCGGCTTCTTACCATCTCTTTTGACCTCATAAACATCGTTGCTCCCCGTGCTTATAACGTTATCGATTACGCCGATAACCCGACCGTCCGAACATCTGACCTCGAGACCGAGAATGTCCGCAATATAATATGTTCCTTCGGGAAGCTCACCAAGCATTTCGCGTTCGACCGTAACGATTTTATTTTTCAAGGGTTCGGCTTCATTTATATTATTAATACCTTCAACGGCAACAATTTCACAGGTCTTATGAAACCGCGACCTCGTGATAGTATACTTTTCACCGCCGATGTAAATATATTCAAGTTCATCAAAAATTTCGGGGTCATCACACCAAGGCTGGATTTTAAGTTCTCCCCGTATACCGTGAGTGTTAACGACCTTACCGATTTCAAGTATTTCGTTTTTCATATTTAATCTCCGATTACATTCCCATTATATGACATAAGGGAGACGAGATTTCGCCTCCCTTATGATATTAAATAATATCAACAATGATTTTTTTGTTCTCATTGCCTGAGGCTGCCTTCATAACAGTTCTGATTGCTTTAGCAATCCTTCCCTGCTTTCCGATAACCTTGCCCATATCCTCATCCGCAACATGCAGACTGAGTACGGTTGCAGTTTCCTTCTCGTTTACGGTTACTTCAACCAAATCCGGGTTTTTAACCAATGATTTTGCAATAAACTCCAAAAGTTCCTTCATATAAAAACTTCCTTCCTGCAAAGTATCTGTGCTTTACAGACAACTAAAGCCATCTGTAATCAGATAATGTTCTTTTCTTTAAGCAGACGCTTAACTGTATCTGTGGGCTGAGCTCCGTTGCCAATCCACTTCTGAATCTTCTCAGCGTCAAATTCAACAGCGGGGGGATCCATCATAGGATTGTAAGTACCAACCTGTTCAATGAATCTTCCGTCACGCGGGAATCTTGAATCTGCTACAACTACACGATAGAAAGGTGCGCGCTTTGCGCCCATTCTCTTTAAACGAATTTTTACTGCCATTTTTGTTACCTCCAAAAGTATATATGAATTTAATTATTTTTCTGTTAGTTTTAAGGTTAGCGTCTGAAACCGCCAAGACCGCCGAAAAATCCGCGGCGTTTTCCCTTTCTTCCCATAAGTCCGCCGGAAAGCTGTTTCATCATTTTTTGCATCTGTTCAAATTGTTTGATTAGAGCGTTGACCTCCGTCATTGAGGTTCCGCTTCCCTTTGCTATTCTCTCCTTGCGCGACGGGGTGAGCTTATCGGTGAGCTCTCTCTCTCTCGGGGTCATTGATGTTATTATAGCCTCAATATGCGAAAGTCTCTTTTCATCGATATTGACATTTTTAAGTGTGTCTCGGTTTACCCCGGGAAGCATACCTATAATATCCTGCATCGAGCCCATATTCCGCATCTGACCCATCTGGTCAAGAAAGTCTGTGAATGTAAATCTTTGTGTTCGGAGCTTTTTTTCAAGCTCCTCCGCCTTTTTCATATCAAGAGCTTCCTCTGCCTTTTCAATAAGGCTGAGCATATCACCCATACCGAGTATTCTCGAAGCCATTCTATCAGGGTGGAACACCTCTAAATCAGTAAGCTTCTCGCCCATACCGCAGTATTTAATCGGTTTTTGGGTAACAGCACGGACAGAAAGCGCCGCACCGCCTCTTGTATCACCGTCAAGTTTCGTAAGAACAACTCCTGTGATTTCGAGTTCATTATTAAACGCCTCAGCAACGTTCACCGCATCCTGACCCGTCATCGCATCAACAACAAGCAGTATTTCGGTCGGATGAACCTCAGCGCTTATTTCCTTAAGCTCGTTCATCAGCTTTTCATCTATATGCAAACGGCCGGCCGTATCGATTATAAGCACATCATTTGAATGCGCAAGAGCGTGTTTCAAGCCCGCCTTGGCTATTCCGACCGCGTCGGTGTTTCCCTCCTCCGCGTAAACGGGAAGTTCAAGCTTTCCGCCGACAACCTGAAGCTGTTTAACGGCCGCCGGTCTGTATACGTCGCAAGCACAAAGCAAGGGCCTCTTGCCTTGCTTTTTAAGCAGGCCGCCGAGCTTAGCCGCGGTTGTTGTTTTACCGGCGCCTTGAAGACCGGCCATCATAATAACCGTAGGCGGTTTAGACGAGATTTCAAGCTTAGACGCTTCTCCGCCCATAAGGGAAATAAGCTCTTCGTTTACTATTTTAATAACCTGCTGAGCAGGAGTAAGCGACTCAATAACCTCTGAACCGGAAGCACGCTCGGATACCTGTTTCACAAAGTCTTTTACTACTTTAAAATTAACATCCGCTTCAAGTAAGGCAAGTTTAACCTCACGCATAGCGTCTTTTAAATCTTTTTCGCCAACCTTACCCTTTCCCCTCAGCTTTTTAAATGTGTTCTGAAGTTTATCGGAAAGACTCTCAAATGCCATTTACATCACCTCGTCTGTTCGTCAGAATTAATCTCTCTTATTATCATTAAAATATTGTTAATCTTATGTTTTATATCATCCGACAAAGTACGGATATTTGGCGAGTGTTCGATCTCACTGATTATATCATCAATTTTTTCAAGCTTTTCCGATATACAGAGGAACCTTGCGGCAAGACCGAGCCTTTCCTCTGTATCGAACATCGTGTGCTCTGCGCGTTTGATATTATCGCGCACACCCTGGCGCGTAATCCCAAGGTGTTCGCTTATTTCGGCAAGAGATAAGTCTTCGTTATAATACAAGTCAATACACTCAATCTGCCTATCGGTAAGCATATTCCGATAAAACGAAAACAGCAAGCCGATTTTAACCTTTTTATCCACAGATTTATCCATAGACTTATCACTCCGATAGCAACAAACTGTAAAGCAAATAAGCTTTACAGTTTTGTATTATACCTGAAAAAGCTTACTTTGTCAAGCATTTTTCATAATTATTTTGAAAAAAATTAAAGCTGTTGTATTTTACAAAAAACATCATTGTTTTAGCCTTGATATTACACAGAATATCGCGAAGGCAATGATATCCGCGGCCACAACGGTTGAACCGACCGGGGTCGAAAACAAAATAGATGCGAGAATTCCTGCCGCGGCACAAACAACCGATAATACCGCCGAGCAAATTATTACACCGCGGAAACTTTTAAATACACGCATTGCCGAAATTGCCGGGAATACAATCAAAGCAGAAGTCAATAGTGAACCTGCGAGGTTCATCGCCAGAACAATTATAACCGCACATATCACAGCTATAAGCATATTAAAAAATCCGACCTTTATACCGGTTGATGCGGCAAAGCTCTCATCAAAGGTTATGGCAAATATTTTATGATAAAAAAGCACGAAAACAGCGATTACGGCCGCTGACAAGCATATACAAAGCCATACATCCGAAAGAGAAAGGGTAAGAATCAGCGTCGACCCGAAAAGTGTTCCACATACATCTCCGTTTATGTTTGAGGATACAGGGAAAATATTCATCAGGAGATAGCCGATTGCAAGTGTACCAACAGAGGTCATTGCAAGAGCAGAATCTCCTTTTATTTTCGCCGAACTCTTTGCGCACAGGAGAATGATTGCACAGATAACGGTTATCGGAAGAACAATAATCATCTCGTTGTTTATCCTTAAAACTGTCGCAATTGACAATGCGCCGAATGTAACATTAGATAATCCGTCTCCGATAAAAGAATAACGTTTAAGGACAAGGATAACTCCTAAAAGCGATGAACATAGTGCGATAAGAACGCCTACAATCAAAGCATAACGCACAAACGGATACGCCATATATCCTGATATTGCGGAAATTAAATTACTCATTTTTCTTACCTCCGCTTCGCGAGAACAATTTTGCCGCATCACTCTTTAAATATTCGGAGCTGTCACCGAAAAATAACTGACTATGTCCTATATGCAATATTTTTGTTGCATATTTAAGCGCAGAGTTTATATCGTGTGAAACCATAATTATCGTCATATCATCATCGTGATTAAGCTTTTTTAAAATTTTATATAACTCCGTGGTTACAGCGGGATCAAGACCTGTTACCGGTTCATCAAGAAGAAGGATGTCATCGGCCGCACATAGCGCCCGTGCGAGGAGGACTCTCTGCTTCTGTCCGCCTGATAACTCTCTGAAGCTTTTGGTGGCAAGGTTGTCTATTCTCATTTTTTTCATACAGTTAAGGGCTATATTTCTTTCCTTCTTACCATAAAAGAAGCCGCTTATGCTTCCGGAACAACCGGAAACAACAACCTCGCGTACAGAAGCCGGAAAATCAGATTGAATCTCAGTCTGTTGAGGAAGGTAACCTATTCGAATACTGCCTTTATCTATGCTTCCGCTGAAGGGCTTTAGCAATCCGAGTAACGCTTTAACAAGTGTACTCTTTCCCGAACCGTTTTCACCTACTATGCATATATAATCACCCTTATTAACTTCAAAATTAATGTTTTTGGTAACAATATGGCCTTCGTAGCCGAGAGAAACATTTTTACAAATTATCTGAGACATTTTCTTCCTCCTAATTTAATGCATCATGTAAAGTTTTAAGGTTTTCCTCCATAGCTGAAATATACGTCAGCCCGTTAAATTTTTGCTCATCGGTTACGGTTTGTAAGGAATTCATGGAAAGCGTTTTGACATTTTTATTTTGAGCGCTGTCAATAACCGCTTTACCGATAGAGTTTTGAGCGTTGTCAACCGTAATTATATAAGACAAGTTAAACTCATCAACTTTTTCAGCAAGGTAAAGTATAGTGCTGAAAGCTGCTTCCGTTTCTGTCGAGCACCCCGGGAAAGCGGCAAAGCATTCCAATCCATAGTCTGACGCAAGATACCGAAAAGGAAATCTGTCAGCAAATACCAGCTGTTTCCGCTGAGACGCTGAAATTGTTTCCGAGTATTCTTTATCAAGCTTATTCAGCTTAGAAATATATTTATCTGCATTATTATGATATAGACTTGCATTTTGAGGATCAAGCTTTGAAATTTCTTCCGCTAAATCCCGACACAAAACAGAAGCGTTTTTCAGCGAAAGCCAAATATGCTCGTCCGCCTCTTCCTCCGCCTCGTGGTGATGACCGTTTTTCGGTGCAACTGCTTCATCCTCATCAAGAATTAAGTTTCCTAATTTCTCCATACAATCAAATGTAACATGATTTTTGTTTGTTGACTTTTCTAAAATATCAATTAATGCCTTGTCTGATGAGCCTCCGTTAAATACAAATAAATCGCTGTCCGCTATGCTTACAATGTCAGCCGCCGATGCCTGAAAGCTATGAATATCAACTCCGCTCTTGTAAAGAGATATAGCCTCAGCGTTATCAGAACCGGCTATGATGTTTAACACCCAATCAAACTGAGAAAACCCCGCACACAGGATTCTGACCTTTCCGTCCTGAGCCTGTGGGTAGTGTATTGCTCCGCACCCGCAGAGGAGCGCGACACTCATTACACAAAAGCAGGAAATGATTATTTTAAAAATACTTATTTTATTTTTCATTATAATTTTGCTACCCGCCGTTTTCATATAATAATTAACTGAAAAAGCACTTCCGAAGAAGTGCCGTTTTATGGTGGAGATATGGGGATTCGAACCCCAGACCTGTTACATGCGAAGCAACCGCTCTCCCAACTGAGCTATACCCCCTCTTTTCTTTACAATTAATATTATATACCTAAAAAAGCAATTAGTCAAGAGCTTAAACAAAATTTATCTTAAAAAAGGGAATGTCAAGTTGACACTCCCTTGTATTAACCCACATTTCGACCGTTTTTATCAATCGATTTGGTTTTTGACGACTCATGTTTTAAATCGGAAACCTCATCTTTCTTTCTATTGATATTATAGGTCAGCTGAGGCTTAGTCTTTTTTTCTACACATTCGCGCGTAACAACAACTTTTTCGATTGTCGGGTCCGACGGAATGCTATACATTATATCAAGCATGATATCTTCAAGAATGGTTCTGAGACCTCTTGCGCCGGTCTTACGCTCTGCCGCAAGCTTAGCGATAGCTTTAATAGCGTCAGGTTCAAACTCAAGCTCAACGTTGTCCATAGCAAGAAGCGTCTGATATTGTTTAACCGGGGCGTTCTTAGGTTCGGTTAAAATTGAACAGAGCGCCTCTTCGTTGAGCGAATCAAGCGTTGTAACAACAGGAAGTCTTCCGATAAGTTCGGGAATTAAGCCAAACTTTAATAAGTCGGTAGGTTCAAGCTGTTTTAAAATATCTCCGCGGTTTTTATCTTTCTTGCTTTCAACCTTGGCGCCAAAACCAAGAGTTTTATTATTGACACGGCTTTCTATAATCCTGTCAATTCCTTCAAATGCACCGCCGCAAATAAAGAGAATATTAGTTGTATCAATCTGAATAAACTCCTGCTGTGGATGCTTTCTTCCGCCGTTCGGCGGAACAGAGGCGATTGTTCCCTCAAGAATTTTAAGAAGCGTCTGTTGAACACCCTCACCGCTGACATCGCGGGTAATAGACGGATTTTCTGACTTTCTTGAAATCTTGTCAACCTCATCTATATAAATAATTCCTTTTTCAGCAAGTTCAATATCATAGTTCGCCGCCTGGATTAGTTTAAGCAATATGTTCTCAACATCCTCGCCGACATAACCCGCCTCGGTAAGCGAAGTGGCATCGGCAATAACAAACGGAACATTGAGCATTCTCGCAAGGGTCTGTGCAAGAAATGTTTTTCCGCATCCGGTCGGGCCAATCATAAGAATGTTACTTTTTTGAAGCTCAACCTCGCCCGCAGCAGCGGAATTTGAGAAAATCCGCTTATAATGATTGTAGATAGCAACACAAAGAGCCTTCTTTGCGGTTTCCTGACCGATTATATATTCATCGAGAAATTCATGAATTTCAGCCGGCTTGGGAATGTTTTTCAAAGCCTCTTCATCGTATTCATTTAAATCCTCTTTAAATATTTCAACGCACAGCTCAACACATTCGTTACAGATATATGCGTTCGGTCCTTCAATAAGCTTTTTTACCTGACTCTCAGTCTTGCCGCAGAACGAACATCTGCAAACCTTATTTTCATCAATTTTATTAGGCATAGATTACTCCTATCTATTGGTTACTATTTTATCAATAAGACCGTATTTAACGGCAGTTTCAGCATCCATAAAGTTATCGCGTTCAGTATCTGCCTTGATGACATCAAGGGGCTGACCCGTGTTCTTGCTCAAAATAGTATTCAGGCTTTCCTTTATTTTAAGCATTCTTTCAACATGAATTTGCATATCGGTTGTCTGTCCTTGGGTTCCGCCCAAAGGCTGGTGAATCATAATCTCGCTGTTCGGAAGAGCAAACCTCTTGCCCTTTGCGCCTGACGAAAGGAGAAATGCGCCCATAGAAGCCGCCATACCGACACAAATTGTGGAAACATCAGCCTTTGTATACTGCATTGTGTCATAGATTGCCATACCTGCGGTAACAGAGCCGCCGGGGCTGTTAATATAAAGATTAATATCCTTATCGGGATCCTCACTATCGAGGAAAAGAAGCTGAGCAACGACAAGACTTGCTGTTGTATCATTTACTTCGTCCGAAAGAAATATAATCCTGTCTTTTAAAAGACGCGAAAAAATGTCATAAGAACGTTCGCCGTGACCTGTCTGCTCGATTACATAAGGAACCAAACTGTTTCTGAAATTATAGTTATCCATAAATTTTCATTGCCTTTCCGCCCAATTATAAAATCTATTGATATCTCGGGCAAATATCAACAAAGGCTGACTTGGATAATATATCCAAGTCAACCCGTAAATATACAACATCTGTACAGCTTATTTAAAATCTGCGTTGTCTACCAAGAACTTAATGGTATTACGAGTTTTAATTCTCTCTTTTACGTCATCTTCCGAAACGTATTTTTTAATATCTTCAACCTTCATACCGTTCTGCTCTGCCATCTCATCATATTCCTTGCTGACTTCCTTGTCTGAAGCGTCAATATTTTCCGCTTCACAAATCTTTTCAAGAACAAGCGACGTCTTAACGTTCTTTTCCGCGTCAGCCTTAAACTGTTCTTTCAAAGAATCAAGTGTCATTCCGGTGTATTTCATATACTGTTCAAGATTCAATCCCTGATAACGCATCTGCATATCGAAATCTCTTATCATCTTGTCAATCTGGCTGTTAATCATTGCCTCGGGAATATCAATCTCAGTCGCATCACATACAGCCTTTATAACATTTTCCTCTGTTTCGTGAGCAGCCTTCTCCTTACCTGCGGCTGAAAGCTTTTCTTTAACATCCTTTTTAAGTTCTTCAAGGGTGTCAAACTCGCTAACATCCTTTGCAAACTCATCATCAAGCTCCGGAAGCTCTTTGACCTTTATCGAGTTAATTTTAACCTTAAATTCAGCATCCCTGCCCTTGAGCTCTTCAGCGTGATATTCTTCCGGGAAGGTAACCTTTACATCAACTTCATCGCCTATATTCTTTCCTATAAGCTGATCCTCAAAACCGGGTATAAACTGACCCGAACCTATTGTGAGATCATAGTTCTTGCCCTTGCCGCCCTTAAACGCAACACCGTCGCAAAAACCCTCAAAATCAATATTGGCAATATCATCCTTCTGAACAGGTCTGTCTTCAACGGAAACCATTCTCGAATTTCTCTCACGCATTTTCTCGATTTCAGCATCAATGTCCTTTTTAAGGGTGCGATGAGAAACCTTTGACGCCTTAACGCCCTTATACTGACCAAGCTCAAACTCAGGCTTAACGGTAACCTTAGCGGTAAATGTAATTCCGTTATCCTTGCTTATTTCACCTTTTATATCAATCTCGGGCTGATCAACCGGGAAGATGTTATTTTCTTCAATCGCTTTATCATAAGCGTCAGGAAGAACAATATTTATCGCATCTTCATAAAAGATTTCAGGCCCATAGTATTTTTCAATTATTTTTCTGGGAGCTTTACCCTTGCGGAAGCCCTGAATGTTGATTTTACCAACATTCTTTCTGTAAGCTTTTTCTATACCTTTTTCAAATTCATCCGCTGAAACGGCAAATTCAAAGCTTACAACATTTTTGTCGACTTTTTCTACTGTACTCATCTACAACATTCCTCTCTGCTAAATATACCTTCAATATTATAACACAAATATTAAAAATTGCAAGTGTTTTTAGAAAATTTCTTAATTTTTTCTTATATTTATTCTTTACTTGTTAAAATTACCCTATTTTAGTAAAGGTTTTATCTATCTTTATTTAAAACTCAAATTATTTTAAAAAATCTGTTTACTAATCGGATATGTTATGGTATAATATTCTATTGAAAACTCAGTTAATTCTCTTTTAGTAAGAAGGAGTGGTTTACTTGATATTTAAGGAACTGAAAAAATATTTGGGATTATTCGTGCTTGCCGTTGCCGTCATTATCGTATATAAAACCTTTGACAACTTTGGAATTATTCTCGATTTTTGTGCAAAAATACTGCATCTGCTCACTCCATTCTTTGTCGGTGCGGCGATAGCATTTATTTTAAGAATACCTTGCCGCCAGCTTGAAAGAATGCTCCGCGGAACAAAAATCGGCATAATTAGAAAATCTCGCCGCGGCATATCCATTTTTCTGACATATTTTATTGTTATTGCTACGATTGCGCTCATTATTATCGCAATCATTCCTCAGCTCGGCGAAAGCATTACGCAGTTCGTCGAACAGCTTCCCGGTATGATGACCGATTTAAGCGACTGGATAAGTTCTCTTGATATTTACGGTCTGGATTTAACAAGAGTTCAGGAATTCTTCAGTAAGAATATTCTCTCTATTGAAAAGCTTGCCGGTATGTTAGATCTTGAAAATATTGATAAGTATGCTCAAAGTGTAAAGAGTGCCGGCTCGGTTATTGTAAATATTTTTCTCGGCATAATTATCTCTATCTATATGCTGCTCGAACGCAGGAATATCCGCCATGCGCTTGCTGTTTTTGCGCGAGCGTATATTCCGCATAAGCACAGGCGGAATATTGCTCATTATTGCAATATGATATCAAGTTTTACAAACAGATATATAGGCTGTCAGTTATTGGATGCGTGCATTGTGTTCTTTCTTTGTCTTATTGTGCTTAGCATAATGCGTGCTCCGTATGCCGGCGTTATCGCGCTTATGGTCGGAAGTTTTAATCTTATTCCATACTTCGGCGCAATCATCGCGGTCTTTATTTCGGCGCTAATTACGCTTGTGACAAGCGGATTTATGAACGCGGTCATTCTTGTCATTGTTCTGATAGTTCTTCAGCAGCTTGACGCAAATATCATTCAGCCGCGCCTTGTTGCAAACTCGCTCTCGATTAAACCGCTTTATGTAATATTAGGCGTTATTCTGGGCGGCGGTCTGTTCGGAATTATCGGAATGTTTCTCGGTGTTCCCATGGTGGCGCTCTGCAAGAACATTATTGATGATATAATCACAAAAAAGACCAGTAAACTAAAAAACACAAAAAAGCCGGCATCAGCCGAAAGTTCAAACGAATAGGCTTTAAAACATTCGGGAATTATACAATTATTATTTTTAAAACACTATTATTTTTTAAAACACTATTATTTCTAAAACACGAAACCTAAATCAGTTTAAGGAGATGTTTATATTGAATACCAAAAGACTTCGGGACGGGGTTGACCTCCATATAATAAACGCCCCGAAATTTAAGACTAACTTAATGAGCGTATATTTTAATATTCCGCTCAAGCGCGAAACAATTACAAAGGCGGCTCTTCTTCCGTCTGTTTTAAAACGCGGATGCGCCAAATACCCGACGATGAAAGATATGTCTCGCCGCCTTGATGACCTTTACAGCGCTTCGGTCAGCGCCGGGGCAAGAATGAAAGGCGACGGTGAGGTCTTATTTTTCACCGCTGAATATATTTCCGATAAATTTATCGGCGAAAAGCTCAGCACTCAAATTGCGGAATTTCTTCACGACTTTATTTTTTCTCCCTTGACCGAAAGCGGCGGCTTTAACAGCGAATACACAGCCGGCGAAAAAAACAACCTGAAAAACGCAATTTTAGGTCTTGTAAACGACAAAAAAGCTTATACCGAGTTTAAATGCCGCGAGGCAATGTTCGGCAAGGAAGGCTATGGTATGTTTGAGGCCGGATACGCCGAAGACCTCGACGATATAACTCCTGTAAATTTATACGAGTTCTATAAGGATGTTTTAACGTCATCAAAAATCGATATATTTATAAGCGGTACAGTCGATGACGAAACCATAGGGGATGTTGAAAGGATACTCGGTTCAGCATTCGAGGGCAGAGATGCAAGCTATATCGGCACGACCGTTGCCGGCTCTGACAAGGTTGAGTTTAAAACCATCTCAGAGGATGCGGACATTGTTCAAAGCAAGCTCTGTATGGGAATGCGCTGCGGCGTTCAGCCGGTCGGCGACGAATTTTATGCAATAACCCTTGCAAGCTGTATCTTCGGAGGAAGCCCTTTTTCAAAGCTTTTTGCAAATGTACGTGAAAAACTTAGCCTTGCTTATTATGCTATTGCCCGATATTCGCGGTTTAAGAGCGTAATGATGATAAGCTCGGGCATACAAACCGAAAATTATCAGGCGGCCTATGACGAGATTATGCTTCAGTTTAAAAAGATGCAAACCGGCGAGATTGATGATTTTGAAATAGAATCGGCAAAAAAATATCTTGCTAACACATATCATTCGTTGTCAGACAGTCTCCGCGGAATGGAGGATTATTATTTAAGCCAGTGCATAATGGGAGCGCAGCAAAGCGTTGATGAGCTTCTTTCAGGCATTCTCGCCGTTGACAAAAAACGAATTGTCGATGTAATGAATAAGGTCAAGTTTGACACAGTATATTTCTTAAAAGGCAAGTCAGCCGGGGAGGTAGAATAATGAATATTCAAAAAATTACTAACTCAGAGCTTGGAGAGGAAATGCAGTTTGCAGTTCACGAAAGCGGATTTCGTGTTTATGTTTTCCCTAAGAAAGGCTTTTCTAAATACTATGCAATATACGGAACGGAATACGGCTCGCTTAACCGAACCTTTACTGTTCCCGGAGAGGACAAGGAAATAACCGTTCCCGACGGTATCGCTCACTATCTCGAACATAAAATGTTTGAAGAAGAGGACGGAAGTGACGCGTTTGAAAAATTTGCCGTTACCGGTGCGTCGAGCAATGCCTATACGTCATTCGACATTACCGCGTATCTATTCTCGTGTACGGACAGGTTCTATGAAAACCTTGATATTCTTCTCGGATTCGTCAATCATCCGCATTTCACCGCTGAAAACGTCGCTAAAGAACAGGGTATAATCGGTCAGGAAATCAAGATGTATGACGACGAACCGGAATGGTGTGTTTTCTTTAATTCTCTAAAGGCAATGTTCCATAATAATCCGGTAAAGATTGATATTGCCGGAACGGTAGAAAGTATTTCGCATATAACGCCCGAGATACTTTATAAATGCTATAACACATTTTATAATCCGGCGAATATGCTTCTCGTTCTTGTCGGAGACATTGATATAAACGAAGCAATGAAATATGTTGACAAGCATATCTCAGCCGATAGAAATTTAGGAAGAGTCAAGTGCACCGAGGTATCGGAACCACGCGAAAGAGTTAAAGAATATATTGAACAGAAGCTCTCTGTTTCACAGCCGATGTTTCGCGCCGCGTTTAAAGACAATCAGCCGTATATGACAGGTGACGCTCTCTTAAAAAAGGAGATAGAAACCGAAATAATACTTGAAGCTGTTTTCGGCAGGAGCAGCGACTTTTATCTTGACCTATATGAGCGCGGACTTATCGATTCAACCTTCGGGACCGAAACCGACATTGAGCACGAATACGGGTTCTCGCTCATCGGCGGCGAATCATCGAATCCCGATGCGGTTTATGACGAGATTAAGAGAGCGCTTGACAAATGTATGTCAAGCGGAATAGACAAAGCGGCGATTGAGCGTGCAAAAAAAGTCCTGATTTCACGCGATATAAGCCTCTTTAACAATGTTGAGAGCATGGGAAACGTGTTCATACGTCAGCTTAAAAATAACCAGAACCCTCTCGGCTATAAAAAAGTTGTCGAAGACGTAACATATGATGATATAATGGGACGTCTCCGTGAGCACTTTGACACATCCAACTGTGTCCTTTCGGTTGTAAAACCTGTATGAATGAGGTACTCTTATGATTAACGTTATTACTTTTCCGAGGCTCGGTTTATCTTTTACGATAAATCGGGCTGCCATAAATATAGGAAGCTTTTCGATATATTGGTATGGATTATTAATTACCTTTGGAATGCTTCTTGCTATCCTTTACGGAATTCGTGAGTCTAAAAAATCCGGGATTAGCTCGGATGACTTTTTTAATATGCTCATTATAGCCATTCCCGTTTCAATAATATGTGCAAGGGCGTATTATGTAATATTCAGCTGGGATATGTATAAAAATAATATTTTAGATATATTTGACATACGAGGCGGAGGTCTCGCTATTTACGGCGGGGTTATCGGAGCGGCTCTTACGGTTATAATATACTGCCGTACAAAAAAGCTTAATCTTGGCGCGGTTCTCGATATGCTTTCCGTTGGTCTTCTTATAGGACAAGCAATCGGTCGCTGGGGAAACTTTGTAAACGGCGAAGCATTCGGAGCAACCACTTCTCTTCCTTGGGGAATGACAATACAGACAGATGGCAAGGTCATAGCCGAGAGTGTTCACCCGACCTTTTTCTATGAATCGGTATGGAATTTTATCGGGGTAGGCGTTCTCTTGTTGTATAAGAAACACAAAAGATTCAGCGGTGAACTGTTTTGTGCATATATGGTTTGGTACGGAGCGGGCAGGACAATAATTGAAGGCCTGCGTGCTGATTCATTATACTTGGGTCCGATACGCGTTTCACAGCTTTTGGCCGCAATGACCGTAATCGTCGGTATTATACTTATTATATGCCTCAGGAAAAGAGAATCGCACATGGATTGAAATACTGTTTATTTAGTAATTTTTTTGATATTTTCTTCATTTAGAAAAAAATATCAAAAAAAGATAGAAAAAATTGAACTTTTTTCAAAAAAACACTTGCTTTTTGAGCTAAATAGTGATACAATATAAATTACTGATGTGAAAATCAAGTCTATTATTTGGAGGTGAAATTATGCCTAACATTAAGTCAGCTAAAAAAAGAGTTAAGGTTATTAAAACAAAAACTCTTCAGAACCAGATGGTTAAATCACAGCTTAAAACAGCTATAAAGAAGTTTGAAGCTTCTCTTAAGGACGGAAAGGCAGCTGCCTCTGAAGCTTATAACTTTGTTATAAAGAAAACCGACCAGGCTGTAGCTAAGGGTATTATCCACAAAAATACTGCTGCTCGCAGAAAGAGTCAGTATAGCGCGATGCTCAATAAGCTTGCGTAACGTAAATTTTTTTACACAACCTAAGATTATGAAAAATTCTATACACAAAAAACACGGCTGTTTAGCCGTGTTTTTTGGTTGTATATTTATTTGTACCTGTCAACATCCGCAAGGGTTATCCCTTCGTGCATGGAAATATTTATTCCGTTTGCTATAACCGATGCAATGTCCCCTATAATACTGTCCACATCTTTAGGAGCAACAATCATACTTCCGAGTTCCTCTCCGATTTCCGAACGAATCCAGTCACGCCGGTTTGCTTCATCTCTCGGAATATTCATATCATTTCTTTTATTCATAACAATATCCATACCTGCCGCGGCAATAGTTGCCGCATCAACAACGGTCGGTACGCCTACGGCAACAACGGGAACGCCAAGCGTTTCAGCATTAATCGTTTTTCGCTTGTTACCGACCCCGCCTCCCGGGGTGATTCCTGTATCGGTCAGCTGAACTGTCGTGTTTATTCTCTCAACGCTTCCCGAACATAAGGCGTCAATCACAACAACAAGTTTTGGATTAATCTCATGCGCAAGGCTTCTCACTATCTCTTCCGTTTCCATACCTGTCGTGCCTAAAACGCCGGGGGCAATAGCGCAAAGAGGTCTTATTCCCTCATCAATCTCATCGGGAATATATTTTTTAAGATGCCGTGTTATCATAAGAGAATCAACGACCCGCGGTCCGAGTGCGTCGGCTGTGATTTGATCGTTCCCGAGACCAACAACCAAAACTGTATCATTTTGACTTAAAAGCATTTCATCAGTTATGCTTTTAAGCTCACAGGCGCACGCCTTACACATTTCTTCATATACCTCCTGCTGACCGTAGAATCTTGCCGGCATCTCGATTGTAATATAATTTCCCATTGGCTTTCCGAGTTCTCTTGCACCGCTTTCGTTATCAACTTTAATTCGGGTTATTTTAATATAATTGTTATGTTCGGTCTCTTCAACCTTAACACCGTTTATCGAAAAGTCCGATGCCTTTCCCATCGCAAGCATCTCATGCGCTTCTATAGCAAGGTCACATCTTGACGTGTTTGTATCCGCCATTTTTTCGCCTCCAAAATCAAATTTTCAACTCTTATTTTTAGATATTTTTAAATAATTTATACAGAGTAAATAATGTTCCATATGCGCCTAATAAAAGTCGGGGTATCTATATAAAAGAACATCATTGTATATAAAAAACAAAATTCTTGATAGTTAGAAAAATATTCTAAAAAATTATTAAAAATTTATTGACAAAAAAGCTTCGATGTGTTACTATATTTGTTGGCAACTAAAGCGCAGAGTATGGGGCTGAGGATTCACCGCCCTATTCCGGGCTTTCAGGGGTTATTAAATAACGGAGGTGAAACAGACAATGGATAAGGACATCAAGCAGGAAATTATCAATAAGTACGCGACACACGAGGGTGACACAGGTTCGCCTGAGGTACAGATTGCGTTGCTTACCTACAGAATCGACCATCTTAATGAGCATCTTAAATCTCATAAAAAAGATCACCACTCAAGACGTGGCTTGCTTAAAATGGTCGGTGTTAGACGTAGCTTCTTGAGCTATCTGGCAAAAAAGGATATCGAAAGATATCGTGCTATTGTCAACAAGCTGGGTCTCAGACACTAATAGCGCATATGGGCAGCTGTTAATTCGGCTGCCCTTTTGACGTTTTTTAAATTAAATTGCAGCGGGCAGAGTTTGATTTTAGCAGTTAAAAACACGCATTTGCAAAATGCTTGTTTTTAAGTGCTAAGGCAAGCCTCTCGTTTGCAAAATTAACAAGGAGGTTAACTTTATGTCAAAGATTTATGAAACAGAGGTTGCGGGCAGACCGCTCTCTCTTGAATTCGGAAAGGTTGCGGGATTGGCCAACGGCTCGGTATTGGTTCGCTATGGTGATACGGTTGTGGTTACTGCGGCTACCGCTTCGGACAAGCCCCGCGATGGGATTGACTTCTTTCCGCTGAGTATCGATTATGAAGAAAAAATGTATGCGGTGGGTAAAATTCCCGGCGGCTTTACGCGACGTGAGGGTCGGCCGTCAGAACACGCTATCCTTACTTCACGTGTTATCGACAGACCTATGCGTCCGCTTTTCCCTAAGGATTTAAGAAACGATGTCTCTATCGTTTCAACCGTTTTATCGGTCGAGCAGGACAACGCTCCGGAATTCTGTGCTATGATTGGCTCTTCCGCCGCTGTCAGCGTGTCGGATATTCCTTTTAACGGTCCTATTGCCGCTGTTTATGTTGGCTTAATCGACGGTGAATTTATCATTAACCCTACAGAAGCCCAGAGAGAAATTAGTGAGATGAACCTTACTGTTGCCGGCAGCAAGAAAAAGGTTGTTATGATTGAAGCAGGCGCCAACGAGGTTTCGGAAGACGTTATGTTTAATGCAATCATGTTTGCTCACGAAGAAATTAAAAAGCTCTGTGACTTCATTCAGAAGATTCAGGATGAAATCGGAAAGACTAAGTTCGAGTATGAGCATATGGTTGTTGACGAAAAGCTGTTTGCCGAAATCAAGGGCTATGCTGAAGAAATGGTTAAACAAGCAATGGACACAAACGATAAGACGGTTCGCGACGCCAGACTTCTGGTTGTTTATGATGATGTTTATAATCATTTCGAAGAAAAATATCCTAAGGATGAATTCCAGGCTCAGATAGATGAAGCTCTCTACAAGCTTCAAAAAACCGTAGTAAGAAACTGGCTTATGTATGATAAAAAACGTGTTGATGGCAGAGGTATTCTCGAAATCCGTCCGCTTTCGGCTGAGGTTGGACTTCTGCCCAGGACACACGGAAGCGGCCTGTTTAGCAGAGGTCAGACTCAGGTTCTTACCGTTGCTACACTCGGCTCACTTGACGATGCGAAAATTATAGACGGACTTGACAACGAAGAATATAGAAGATATCTGCATCACTATAATTTCCCGTCCTATAGCGTGGGCGAAACTCGTCCGTCGCGCGGCCCGGGTCGCCGCGAAATCGGTCACGGCGCTTTAGCAGAACGTGCTCTTGTTCCTGTTCTTCCATCTGAAGAAGAGTTCCCGTATGCTATCCGCCTTGTTTCGGAAGTTTTAAGCTCAAACGGTTCAACATCTCAGGGAAGTATCTGCGGAAGCACTCTTGCCCTTATGGATGCAGGCGTTCCTATTAAGGCTCCTGTTGCCGGTATTTCGGTAGGTCTTATTACCGACCCGGACAATGATGATAACTTCCTTACAATGGTTGATATTCAGGGAGTAGAAGACTTCTTCGGCGATATGGACTTTAAGGTTGCCGGAACCAAAAAAGGTATTACGGCTATACAAATGGACTTGAAAGTTGATGGTCTTACACCAGAAATAATCAGAACTGCGCTTGAACAGACGAAGAATGCAAGATTCTATATCTTAGACGAGGTTATGCTAAAGGCTATTCCCGAACCCAGAAAGGAAATTTCGCCATACGCTCCTAAGATTATCAATATGACTATCCCGGTTGATAAAATTCGCGAGGTAATTGGTTCTGGCGGCAAGGTTATTCAAGGCATACAAGCCGATACAGGCGCTAAAATCAGCATTGAGGATGACGGACAGGTATTTATAGCTGCTGTCGGTGCCGAATCAGGCGAAAAAGCCAAAAAGATGATTGAAGACATCATAAAGGAACCGGAGGTCGGAGAAATTTATGAGGGTAAAGTTGTAAGCGTGCTTGACTTTGGTGCGTTTGTAAATATTCTTCCCGGCAAGGACGGTCTTATTCATATTTCAAAGCTTGCCAAGGGCAGAGTTGAAAAGGTTACCGATGTTGTAAACGTCGGTGATACAGTTAAGGTTGAAATCATTGAAATCGATGAAAAGAAAGGCAGAATCAACCTCAGAAGAATTGAAGAATAAGATTTAAAATACCGTTTAGAAATCGCCCTAAGACTCAAATTATATTGTCTTAGGGCGATTTAAGAGTTAAAGTTATCGGCTGATTACTTAACCAGATTTTTTCTTTATTTTATGTTTATATGAAAATAATGCTTGACAAAGGTCGTAAAATGTGATATAATAGTTTCGTTGTCGAGGTGTGGCTCAGTTTGGTAGAGTACTTCGTTCGGGACGAAGGGGTCGCAGGTTCAAATCCTGTCACCTCGACCAAATATAAAACCCTTGAAAATGCTATAAAAATGGCGTTTTCAAGGGTTTTTGCTTTATCGTGAATATTTTGAAAATGGCTTAAATTTGCTTAAATTTGTTGTAAATGTCAGTCAAATGTCAGTCAATCATTTTTCCCTTCACCTATTCCTCATCCTCCACAGCATTGTGATATATCTTAAATCTTTATCATCGAGGTTTAAGCCGTTTTCGTCGCCGTTTAGGATTTTGTTATCGACCGCCCACTTGACCGCGTCACGCGCCCATTCGGGCATATTATCGTCTATGTAGTTATATATCATCGGGTTTGCGAACCTTTCGAGCTTCCTGTCCATATCGTCTACAATGTCAGTCAGATTGGCTGACATCTCATCTATTCTGTTTTTAAGTTCCTCATACTGTGACATTGTTAAGCTGTCTCCTTTCAGCATTTCTTTAAATTTGTACCACTCCATCCAGTTGTTTGCACTCATAGAAGCGGGGCAGTTCTTGCGGCTTGCGTCAAAGTGACGGACTACGCGCTCAATCGGAATATTCAGCTCGCTCATAAGCTCATGCACAAGCTGTGCGGTTCGTCTGAGCGTTTCCGTCCTGTCGGAACCGACATTTACGCAAAATTCAACCCCGACCGAGTTTGAATTTGTGATTCCGTATTTTCCGTGCCCGTCTCCGCAATGCCAAGTATAATACTTGTAATAATCGTTTACACAAATTATCTGCGTATCATAAATAAAGAAATCTGCCGATGCGTTTCTGTTGCCGCCGTTAAAATAATTGTAATGCGCCGTTGCATTCGCTCCGCGTGACGGATTTCCCGTATCGTGAACAACTATGTATTTTATCGGTGTGCCGTTTCTGTCTGATTTATTATATTTAATCTGATGTACCGCTCGCATTTTTATCCTCCTTAACAATATCATTAATTTTATCGCACAGATTAGATAAAACCTGTGCCATTTCCGCGCGTGTCATAGGTCTGTCGGGTTCAAACGTCTTATCAGACGTTCCGTTCATCAACCCCGCGTTATACACGCGCTTCACCGCCTTGTAGTACCACTCGTTCTCGGGTACATCCTCAAACGGCATTAAAATATTGCTGTTCTTTGCATCCATTATCAAATATCCCCTTGCTAATTTATCATAGGCCACGTCACCGATTCCGCCGTTGCCCCACTCTTTGCCCCACGAATTTACAACGCGGAACGTCTGCGTCTTATCGTTCCAGCCGATAATTGCCATTGCGTGCTTGCCGCTTCGCAAGTCGAAATCACCGAGTATAGGCGTGCGGAACTTATATAACGCCTCTTTCACGGCATTGTACTTACGGTCTTTCATCGCCCACGCGTAGACCTCATACCCCGCTATTCGATACGGCTCCGCCTTTTCGTCTAAGTCGGGGCGGTTGCGGGCAAGTTCCATTATCTTTGGAACTTCCTCATTT
>CADBUP010000134.1 GCA_902797885.1 uncultured Ruminococcus sp. | reverse complement strand
CAAGTTTTGAGAGGCTATAAAGGTCGCCGGTCATAGTGCCGTCCTCAATTGTTTCGATTGTAGCAGATTCAAGCTTATCGGCAAAATCACAGAGAGCCTTAAGACCGTCGAGCTCGCCTCTCTTGCGCAGGGCACCTGTCCAAGCGAACAGAGTAGCAACGCTGTTGGTTGACGTTTCTTCGCCTTTCAGATACTTGTAATAGTGGCGCTGAACCGTACCGTGTGCAGCCTCATACTCATAAGTTCCGTCAGGCGAAACAAGTACAGAGGTCATCATGGCGAGACTTCCGTAAGCGGTAGCAACCATATCCGACATAACATCACCGTCATAATTCTTGCAGGCCCAAATGTAACCGCCCTCAGAACGTACAACCCTTGCAACGGCGTCATCTATAAGCGTATAGAAGTATTCTATACCCAATTCATCGAATTTATCCTTATATTCCGCATCGAATATCTCGTTGAAGATGTCCTTGAAGCGGTGGTCATATTTCTTAGAGATGGTGTCCTTTGTGGCAAACCATAAATCCTGTTTCGTGTCAAGCGCATAGTTAAAACAGCATCTTGCAAAGCTTGAAATAGACTTATCGGTATTATGAAGACCCTGGATAATTCCGGCGGTGCCGTCAAATTTATGAATGAGCGAGCGGGTTTCCTTTCCGTCTTTATCGGTGCAGACAAGCTCACAGGTTGAGCCCTCGGGAACCTGCATCTCAGTATTCTTATATACATCGCCGTAAGCGTGACGGGCAATAGTGATAGGCTTTGTCCAAGTAGGAATGTACGGAGTGATGCCTTTAACGATAATCGGAGCGCGGAAAACGGTTCCGTCAAGGATTGCACGGATTGTACCGTTAGGGGACTTCCACATCTCTTTGAGGTTATATTCCTTTACGCGCTCTGCGTTTGGCGTAATAGTTGCACACTTAACAGCAACGCCGTACTTTTTGGTCGCGTTAGCGGAATCAACAGTAACTTTATCATCGGTTTCATTTCTGTGTTCAAGACCGAGGTCATAATACTCTGATTTTAAGTCAACATAAGGCAAAATCAGAATGTCTTTAATCATCTTCCAGATGATTCTGGTCATTTCATCTCCGTCCATTTCGACAAGAGGTGTAGTCATTTTAATCTTTTCCATTTTTTGTCGCCTTTCCGCCCACAGAGAATATTAACCGTTTCTTATCCTGTGGGCGGAATAAGACGGACATATTTAAGCGCGATAAAACCGCTTAAAATTTGTGAGGGTTCAGGCGTTTTCCTTTGTGTAATTAAGAAGCCCGCCGGCAATCAACATCTCTCTCTGGCGCTTTGAAAAGTCAAGTTTAACCTTGAAATCAAAGCCTTTTGTTACATCGGTCACGGTCAGTTCTTCGCTGTTTTCAACCGCGTCTTTGAGATTTGTTATTTTTAACTCGTCCATTTGGTCAATCTTGTCATAATCAGACTCGTTTACAAATGTCAGAGGAAGAATACCGGCATTTATCAGGTTAGCCATATGAATTCTTGCAAAAGATTTTACTATAACGGCCTTTACACCGAGGTAGAGCGGAGCGAGAGCCGCGTGTTCTCTTGAAGAACCCTGTCCGTAGTTAGAACCGCCGACTATGATGCTCTTTTTAAGTTCAAGCGCTCTGTCGTGGAACTTTTCATCGCATACAGCGAAGCAGTATTCCGAAATTTTAGGAATATTTGAACGCAGAGGAAGAATCTTAGCTCCGGCAGGCATAATATGGTCGGTTGTGATGTTGTCACCGACTTTAAGGCTGCATCTTGCGTCGATTTCGTCCGCCATAGCGTCAGATACCGGGAATGGCTTGATGTTAGGACCTCTCAGAACCTCAACACTATCCATATCCTCAGCCGGGACAGGAGGAACAACCATATTATCGTTTATTGTGAATATCTCAGGCAGTTTAAATTCAGGCATTTCTCCGAGGCTTCTCGGGTCGGTCATAACACCGGTAAGAGCCGAGACAGCAGCAACCTCAGGAGATACAAGGTAAATCTGACCGTCTTTCGTACCTGAACGGCCTTCAAAGTTTCTATTAAATGTGCGAAGAGATATACCACCCGAATTCGGTGATTGGCCCATACCGATACAAGGACCGCAGGCACTCTCTAAGATTCTTGCGCCGGCGTCTATCATTTCTGATAATGCACCGTCCTGCGCAAGCATATTAAGAACCTGTTTAGAACCCGGCGCAATAGATAGTGATACATCGGGATGTACGGTCTTACCCTTTAAGATATAAGCAACTTTAAGCATATCGAGAAGTGACGAATTTGTGCACGAACCGATACAAACCTGATCAATCTTCATACCCGAAAGTTCTTCGATTGACTTAACGTTATCCGGGGAATGAGGACAAGCCGCAAGCGGAGCAAGGTCACTCAAATTAATTTCAACAACCTCATCATATACAGCGTCGGGATCAGCCGAAAGCGGAGTGTAATCCTCTTCGCGGCATTGAGCCTTAAGGAACTGTCTTGTAACTTCGTCAGACGGGAAGATAGAGGTGGTAGCACCCAGTTCCGCACCCATATTGGTTATAGTGGCGCGCTCGGGAACGGAAAGAGTTTTAACTCCTTCACCGCTGTATTCAATAATCTTACCTACGCCTCCCTTGACCGAGAGTCTTCTGAGAACTTCAAGAATAACGTCCTTAGCGGCAACCCACGGACTAAGCTTTCCGGTAAGTTCGACCTTGACGATTTTAGGGCAGGTGATATAGTATGTGCCTCCGCCCATAGCAACGGCAACATCCATACCGCCCGCGCCAATGGCAATCATACCGATACCGCCGCCGGTTGGCGTATGGCTGTCTGAACCGATTAAGGTCTTTCCCGGGATTCCGAAGCGTTCAAGATGAACCTGATGACAGATTCCGTTACCGGGACGCGAAAAGTATATGCCGTGTTTTTTACATACACTTCCTATAAACCTGTGGTCATCGGCGTTTTCAAAGCCGTTTTGTAATGTGTTGTGATCTATATATGCAACTGATCTTTCAGTCTTTACTCGAGGCACACCCATAGCCTCGAACTCAAGGTAAGCCATAGTACCTGTGGCGTCTTGAGTCAAGGTCTGATCAATTCTGATACCGATTTCTTCGCCCGCGGTCATATTTCCGCATACGAGATGAGCCTTGAGAATTTTCTGAGCAAGTGTCATACCCATTTCAGTCACCCTTTCATTTTAATTATATTTACACCCTTATATTTTATCGTACTGTTAAAATATTGTCAAGTAAAGAGGTAAAAAAGTTATAGGCTTAATTTGTGGATTTATTGACATTTTACACAAAAAAACCGATATATAGGGTATGTTTACACTATATATCGGTTTAAAAATCAGAGTAGTTCGCCGAGCGAGACGCCCTCTTGCTTCGGGAGATGCTCTGTCATAAGACAGAACATCTTAAATTCGCCTATAAAATTCTCTTTGGCGCGTATTTTTGAATATTCTGTGCATTGCTCAAGTGAGATTTCAATCTCGTCTATTTGGCTTGAACGAAGCGTCACGCTTGCCCAGAGCCTATTGCTGTACCAGATATTGTGAAGTTCGCCCATCATCCGATCTATTTCCTCCCAGTTTTCACGGTCATACTCTTCGTGTATCCTGCCTATTAACGCCTCCGTCTGATGACTCATCTCCATTATTTTATGAAAGTGTATCATTGTCACTCCGACAACTACGGCAAGCGCGGCGAGAACGATTATAATTCTTTTCATTGTTTAAATCCTCCGTTCTTTTATTGTTTGGGGATAACTACTGTGTTTCCCGTGCTTTCCTCAAAACTTAAATAAAAGACGTCCTTTACCGATTTTATATTATGAATTTTAAGCTGATTTTCGAGCCATTCATCGTTAAGACCGAGGTGCTTCATACAATCTTTTATTGGTGTGCCGTTATCCACTATTATATAACTCATTCTGACCGGCTTTGGCTTGAGGTTAAGCATTTCGGCGGTTGCGGGCGACTTGTCTTGTTTTAAAATCACGCTGACCTTTCCGTTTGTCTCCATTACTATAAATTCAACATCATTTAAACTGCACGTTCCGTTATTGCGAAGCTCTTCCATAATGTCGGCAACATTAAACCTCTGTCGCATCATTTCACGCTGGTTAAAGCTTCCGTTTTTATAAAATGTACTCGGTTTCCCATAGAGAGCGGTACGTACACCTGTACTTTTATAGGCGAGATAAGATAGGATTACCTCTAAAATCATAAGAACCAAAATTGCGGCTATATTT
>CADBUP010000133.1 GCA_902797885.1 uncultured Ruminococcus sp. | reverse complement strand
GAATATATACAAAGGAATTTTGCGGATTACAGCTTTGATGTAAATAGCTTGTCGACACATTTGGGGTATAGCAGGCAGTATATCGGAATCCTTTTCAGAGCATACAAACAGACCACGACTAAGGATTTCATTATGCGGCTTAGAATTGATAAAGCAAAGGAGCTTATCAATTCGGGGGAAAACTATACTATTGTTCAGATTGCCCTAAAGGTGGGGTATAGCTCTGCCGCAACATTTTCAAGAGCATTTAAGAGATGCGAAGGCGTAAACGTAAGTCAATATAAAGAGCGATTATTGCATAATCAAAAATAGACTCAATCGTATTTTATATAAATAAGGAAGTTGATTAAAAAGACTCAATAGGTCAACCGGCTTTAGCTTGGCTGAAAAAAGCGTATATTTTTGAGATATATTCCAAAATGTAAGCTTGATTTCCCAAAAGGCCGGTTGGCAATGGGCCTTTTTTTGTTGTTTTATAATATGAAAACAATAACATATTGGAATATAAAGCCCGCGTGTACACCTGATATTCCAAAATGTATGCCGTAGTTTCCAAATGACAGCTTGATTATTGAGAGAGTATGCTTTACAATATAATATATAAATTGCGTAGCTGCAAAATAATAACTATATTTAAAGAAAGAAGGAGAGTTTATGAAAAAGCACAAAAAACTACAAAGAGTGGTGACGTCAGTTTTGATGGCGGCAATGGCAGTATCGTTTACGGCATGTAATTTGAATACTGCAAAAAAGAATGACAATGAAGAAGTAAAGATTACAATAGGCGGTTGGCCTGTACCGGAATCACAGCCGGAGAAGAATGAGCTTTACAATAAGTATCTTGAAGAATACAAATCTCTATATCCGAATGTTGAGGTTTCAACAGTAGAGTATAGCTATTCCCTTGAACAGTTTATGTCAAGATATGTAAGTGGCCAGCAGCCGGACGTATACTATGCACCGTTTACAGAGCCTAAGAGACTTGCTGATACCGGATATATAAGAGATGTTACGGATGAAATGAAGTCAAGGGGATTTGATAAGGCGATAGATCCTCAGATTCTCGAGGTTGTTACAAGAGACGGAAAGTATTACGGATTGCCGACAGATGCATATATGATGGGATTGCTCTGTAACGTAGAGCTTTTTGAAAAAGCAGGGCTTGTTGACAAAAACGGTGTTCCGATTTATCCCAAGACATATAAAGAGCTTGCTGAAACAGCAAAGATTATAAAGCAAAAGACGGGCGTTTCGGGATTTGATATTCCTACAACGGGAACCGAAGGCGGCTGGATGCTTATGAATATTGCGTGGTCGAACGGAGTTAAGTTCCTCGAAGAGACGGAGGACGGCAAGTATAAGCCTGCGTTTGAAACACAGGAAATGTATGATACATTACAGTACATAAAGGACTTGAAGTGGAAGTATAATGTTTTCCCGGATACGGTATTGAACGGCACCGCAGGTGTTCAGAAGCTGTTCGGTATAAAGCAGACAGCAATGATAATTACTTCGAACGTTAATATTAACGACATTGTTACAAAATACAAGTTTAATAAAGATAAGTTATCATTCACAAACCTTCCTGCGGGCTCAAAAAAGAGATGTGCGCTGATTGGCGGCGGCTGTCAGCTTATGGGCGCTAACCTGAGCGACGCACAGGTTAAGGCTTGCTTTGACTGGCTTGCCCTTCTCGGAAACACATCAACATACTCACAGGACGACCTTGACAAAATCGAAAAGGATTTAAAGGCACAGCAGGCAGACGGAAAGGTTATCACAAGACCGGTACTTTCAATTTGGACAAACAAGGAACGGACAAATGCAATTAACAAGGTATATGACAAGTATATAAATGTTGATGAGAAACTGTGGAGTGTAAATCAAAACGATGTTGTGCTGAGAACCGAAGAGCCTGTTGCGGCACAACAGCTTTACAGCGTTTTGTCAAATGCAATGCAAGAGGTTATATTAGATGAAAATTCCGATATAAAGGCGGTGGTTGCAAACGCAGCGGCAACCCTGCAGAAGGATTACCTGGATAATATGGAATAAGGAGTATGTCTTTGAATGAATGGGATGAATAAGATGAATAGGAAAACAAATTATTTATCGGACAAGAATCCGCTGCGGAACATAAAAAGCTGCTTGACTCGGAATATATCGGGTTGGATATTTATGCTTCCGTGTATTCTCGGGTTGATTATTTTTACATGGTATCCTATGGTTCAGGGAGTTTATATGTCATTTTGCAAGACCAGAGGATATGACATTGTTGTATTCACGGGGTTGCAGAATTATATAAAAATCCTGCATAATACAGTATTTCTGAAGGCTTTGGGGAACAGCTTTAAATATGTATTTTGGTGCTTTGTGCTTGGCTTTGGACTTCCGATAATTTTATCTATTTTGGTAAATGAAATCAGAAAAGGTCAGCAAACCTTCAGGGTTTTAATGTATTTGCCTACTATGGTTCCGGGTATTGCCGCGTCACTTATATGGGCGATAATGTTAAACCCGGGTCCTACGGGATTGTTTAATACCTTGCTTTCAAAGTTTGATATGGGTCCTCTCGGATGGCTTGAGGATGCTAAGCTTGTTATACCGACAATCGCGCTGACGTGTACATGGTCGGGATTCGGAGCAACAACAATTTGGTACTTATCGTCATTACAGTCGATAGACACATCACTGTACGAGGTTGCTACTATTGACGGGGCGGGTTTTTGGAAGAGAGTATGGCATATCACATTGCCTCATTTGTCACCCATGATCAGATTGGGTATTGTAAGCCAGATTATCGGTACATTTTCGATATTCCAACAGGTGTTCGTATTAACGGGCGGCGGACCTAACAATGCGTCTATGAACCTTGCGATGCTTTCTTATAATTATGCATTTGTAAGTATGAACATGGGGACATCCGCAGCGGTCGGTGTTATACAAAGCCTGATACTTATGGTTATATCTACTGTACTGTACAGAAAGACGGATAAGGGGGATATTCATGGCTAAAGAGAGAGCGGATTCACAAGTTAAAAGAACGAGTATTATCATGGAAAGTGAGCTCAGAACCTTAAGATACGGAGCCTTATACAAGGGTATATTTGTGCTGATATTGGTGTTCTGCCTGATAACTATGCTGCCGGTTTTGTGGGTGTTGGTATCATCAACAAAGGACATTGATGAATTTTATCGTATTCCTCCTACGATAATTCCGCAATCCTTTCACCCTGAGAAGATAGGTCAGGTATGGAAGATGCTTGACTTCGGAAAGGCATACCTGAACACTATTGTTATGGCAATAGGAACGGTTTTCTTCTCTATTGCCGGTAACGGTCTGATGGCATATTCTTTGTCGAGAATAAAGCCCAAAGGCTCTGACCTTATATTAAAGCTTCTTTTCCTGACCATGCTTCTTCCGACCGGAGGAACCTTGGCGGCAAAGATGAAATTAATTGTGGACTTTCCTATTTTTCATATTAATTTCATCAATACGCCATGGCCTATGTGGATAATGGGTATGGCAAGCTGTTTCACTATCATATGGTTTAAAGACTACTTCGATAGTGTGTCTCAATCCGTTATAGAGGCCGCGAGACTTGACGGACTCGGCGAAGTCGGGATTTTTACAAAAATTATGATGCCCTTGTGTAAGCCGGTAATATTTTATCAGGTAATAATGAACATCAATCATGCATGGGCGGATTATTTTTGGCCGATGCTTGTGTTTAAGAATAAAAGCCTACAGACGGTAATGGTAAGAGCGCTTGCATTGCAGGGAAAGCTTGCTATGGATGAACAGCTGATAATGCTCACATTTGTAATGCTTCCTCCTATGATATTCTTCGTTATATTCCAGAAGAAGTTCATGTATGGAATGGACGGCGGCGCAGTAAAGGGCTGATAAGCCTATATACATATTATAAAATTATATACGGAGGTATAATATGTCGAAAAAAATTATTTCTGTATTACTTACGCTCGTGCTTTGTGTTTCGCTGGCTCAAACAGTAACAATGGCAGAGCAGGGTGATGAGTGGGCGGAAATTACTTTTACAAGATTCTATCAGTCAAAGCACATTAAGTCCTTCGGACTGGCGGATTTGACGTATGATAATATGGTAAGAACCCAAAAGCTCGGAAGAGAATGTGTTATGATGAGATCGACTGTCGGCGTGCATTTGGGGGTTGATGTTGACGATAAATTTATCAAGCCAAATGTGAACGGCACGGAGGTCGAGATACAGGTAGATTATTTTGATGACGTTGCCGGAAGCTCGTTCGGCATTCGTTATAATACAACCTGGCAAGAGCGAAATGAGTCTGCCGGGGCTTGTTGGACAGAGGGAACGGGAGAGTGGAAAACGCATACGTTTATTTTAAAGGATGCAGTCTTTAACAACAAAATGTATGACGCTTATGACTTTACATTATCAACAAGAACCGAGGTAGACGGCGCAAGTAAAAATCCGGTTTACTTTGGCGCAATCCGCATAAGAGAGTTACCCGCTCAGATGCTTACGGCGAAGATGAGCACGGATTACAGTATGAACGCCTTTGACGGAGAGAGCGAAGCGAAGGAATTCAAATTTCACCTCGAAAACCGTAAGGATACTCCCGTTAATACGAATATTAAGGTTATAATATCGGATTATCTGAACGGAAATGTTGTTGCGACCGCTGAAAAAGAAAACGTTACGGTAGATAAAAAACTCGACACATCTGTCACAGTCGAATATATTCCGTACGGAAGCTTTACCGTGAAGGCTGTTCTTGACTGCACCGATGAAAGCGGCGTAAAGCGTACTCAAACAATAGAAAACTATTGCCAGGTTTTACATAAGTTTAAAGATGAGCAGCAGAAAAATGAGTATCTGGGCATTTCGGCACATATTGACAGACTGTATCACGGCGACGGAATACCTATTAAAGAAGATGTTATGCATTATCTGTCGTATATGGGCGTAGGTTATATCCGAACGGACTGGCACTACAAGGAGTTTTCGGACAGCACAGGGGCATATGCGGTTACTCCGGCTGAATCAATCCCGGAGGATTTGGGAAAGTACAAAATAAAAACAATGCCGATTCTTATTCCAAAGGGTATTAAAGGCTCTGTTTTTTGGAAAATCCCAAAGGAGTATGATCTTGCCGTAAAATGGATGGAGGAAGCGGCGAAAGCCTTAAACGGCCGTGTCGAGGCTGTGGAAATGTATAATGAAATCGATCTGCATGATACGCCGGAGGGGATTGCTAACCTCTATAAAAGAATCTATCCGATTCTAAAGAAGGCGGGGCCTGATATAGAATATATAGGCCTTGCGTATGCGAGAAAAGAATACCCTTGGCTGAAAAAATTCCTTGATGCCGGCGGCGGCGAGTATATGGATAAATTCAGTGTACATCACTATGATTATAAAACATCGTTTACAAGATGGTTTTGGGATCAAAATCATCCCGAGATGATAAAGATGCTTGCGGAACACGGATTTTACGCTCCCGACGATATTTGGTTCAGTGAACAGGGATGGTCAACGAGTAAAGAGAGAAGCTATGGAGTAACCGACTACAGCAGAGCAAAGGACGCGGTAAGATATTGGGTTTACCTGAGAGGAAATAACAGGACAAAGCATTTCTTTGTATATAACATGATGAATTTAAGCTCTAACGAATGGTTCTATGAAAATCAGTATGGCATACTCCGCGATGAGCATCACAGAGTGGCTCCGGGTGCGCCTTTTCCGATATGTGTTACTCTTAACGCTATGAATTATTTTGTCGGTATGGCAGAGCCTCAAAAACAACTGATAGTAAATAATAATCAGGTTCCGTTATATATGTTTAAGCATGACGACGGAAAGCAGGTTATTTGTTCGTGGTCGGATGAGCAGAAGGACGAGATAGCAAATGTAGACCTCGGTACAAACAGCGTTGATGTTTACGATATGTTCGGCAATTTTAAGTATACGCTTCGTTCGGATAACGGTGTATACAGCCTTCCCGTTCAGAAGGAGCCGCAATATTATATAGGCAATTTCTCAAAGCTTGAGGAGGGTAAACCGATAATCGGATTTGATAATGCAGAGATTGAATGTGCTGCCGGCGATACAATAACGTTTAATGTACAAAGCGAGAACCCTGACGCTTACACATACGAGTGTGAATCAAAGGATTTTGATGTAACCGACGGCGGCTCGGGAAAATTCACATTGACAGTAGGCAGTGATTGTCCCGGCGGTAACTATCCGATATCGGTTAAGGTTAAAAAGGACGGATATATCTATTTTGACGGCTGCCTTAATGTGAAGGTAGGCGAGCCTATAGAAGTTAAACAGTCGGTGACCAATGTTGTAAATGATCAGTATCAGGCAAGTCTGACTGTTACAAATACCTCAAAGCGAGTCCTTTCGGGCGTTGCAGGTATAACCGAGCCGGAGGATATAGCCAAATACGCAAACTCCGTTAATGTGGCAGGTTTAAAGCCGGGCGAAACAAAAACATATACATTCAGACTTCCGGAAATGAAGAGCCTAAGACGTATTGAAACGAAGTTTGATTTTAAGGAAAACGGCGGAAACGTATTCAGCTATAAAAACCAAACTGTTCTTGCGCCGGTTGCATATGCAAAGAAAAAACCGAAAATTGACGGTAATATTGCTCCAAACGAGTGGAACAGTAAGTGGCTTGTCGCAGATAAACAGTCAAATGTTGCACTAAATAAGGTTTGGAACGGACCGAAGGACCATAGCTTCAGCGCGAATCTGATGTGGGATGAGGATAATATGTATCTTGCGGTTGACGTAACAGATGATGTCCATTACCAGCCTTACAGTCAGTACAATATGTGGAATGCGGATTCTCTTCAGTTTGCATTCAACAGTGAGCCGGACCCTACCGTGAATTTAGGTAAGTTTGAGAGCTTTGCATTAACTCTTGTTGATTCGGGTGAAACGGAATTCCTGTGCGGACGTTCAACCAAAGGAATCCCGTGCTTTGAATTGGGTGAAGACGGAATGCTCCGCGGCTATAACGTAAAGGTAAAAAGAAACGGAACACATACCGTTTATGAGGCGGAAATCCCGTGGACTGTTATTTTCGGCAAGGATTATACCTTTAATCCCGATGATTTTGTTCAGTTCGCAATTATAGTAAATGACCGTGATTCGGAAAGCAGCGGCAGAGGATATACATTCTATGCAGACGGTATGGGCGGCACAAGAGACACAACTCAAATGGCAAAATTAGAGTTTATAAAATAATATAAAATAAATTAAATGCCGTTATAAAGACGGCAGAAAGGGAGATTGATTATGAAAAAATTATTATCATGCTTGCTCGGAATAGTGATTGTTTCATCTATGTTAGCTACAGCTTCCTTTGCAGAGGGTTCATCGGACGGTACAACAACCTATCTCAGCTTCGGCGATAAAACAAATGAAACAAAGCTGACGGCAGCCGGATGGACGTACGAAAACTTCCAGAAGGCGGGCCAAGATTTGAACTATGCGGCGAAGTTTCAAGGGGGGAGTCCCGCAGGCTCAATAACGTATAGTAATCTTACGGGTCTCGCCGCCGGCGAAAGCCTGACATTTTCTGCAGAGATTCGTATGAATGACACTTCAAAGTCAAAGTTTATGATTACATTTACCGACAGCGACGGTAACAGTTCATATGTTGTGGCCGGAGCAAAATCAGATCAAACCGGTACAGCCGATTTATGGACTATGAATGATACGCAAAAGTCAAATAACAACCTTCAGTCCGTCGGCACTTTTGGGTTTGAATCTTTAAAGTGGTCGGATAAATACACAGTTCGCTTAAAAGCCACAAATACAATAGATATTTTAAGGGGCAAAGATGTTTTGTGTAAGAATGTGGCAATCGCCGCAGATGGCAGCAGCTCTTTTGATGTGTCTAATATAAAAACTATAACTATCGGCGCTTACGGAACTCAAAGCGAAAATGTAACCTGTATAAAGAATGTTTCGGTAACAAAAGAACCGTGTGCAGATGAAAGACCCGATTTAACTACTGAATATACAAATGATTTTAATTCATATGGCGGAAAAGGAATGTTGCCCGACGGATTTTCGAATGTTGCGGTCGGCAATGCGAGTGTGGTTAGCTCAAAAGATTTTACCGATGAGCACGGTAAAGCTATGCAGATAGGAGCGAATAGTGACAGCGGTGCAGCGCTTGTGCTTGCTAAGCTGATAAACACGGGTAAGCTTGAAATCAGTTGGGATGAGTATGCAGATGAAAATGCCAAGCCGAAATTCTTCTTCTCTTCAGATGTAACCACGAAAGAAGGCCCGGTTTCTAAGGTTCTCAACGGCATATCCTCAGGTGAATATAAGGCGGACGAAGTAGTACGGGGTTGGACAAAAGTGGAATTTATTGTTGATTTTGATAAGAAATCAATAACATTGAAATACGGTACACAAGCAGACCGTGTTTGGATCGAAAAGGATAATAAAGTATGGGAAACAGGCGTTGCAATGCTGACGTTTGCGAACGGAAATGCCGGGAACGTATGCTACGATAATTTGAAAATAGTGCATACGGGAGCTAAACCGGAAGAGCCTGTGTTTAAGGTTACCGGCATTAATAAGACTAATCTTCAGAATGCTGAAGTCAAGTATAAAAACACAACAGATCAGGAGAAGAGCGGCATTGCTATCGCGGCATATTACAAGAACGGCGTATTGGTTAATTGTGAAATAATAAAAGCCGTAACTTTTGAAAAGAGTACTGAAAACGGCACGATAAATGTTAAGTTTGCATCGGTTGACAAGAGCAAATATGACACAAGCAATGTGTTCCTGTGGGACGGAACGAATAACATAAAACCGTTATACTAAAATCAAGTATTTAACAAATCGGACTATGAAAACATTGGGGTAATTCTAAAAATTCTATGGGGAGATGGGTTCATCGCCCCATAGAATTTGAACTAAACAGTTTGAATAGTTCGGATTCATACGTAAGTGATTCGAAAGGAGAATGATAATGAGTTTAAAAAAGGTGATAGCGCTTTTTGCGGCCGTACCGTTTTTGCTTAGCGGCATGTACGTATCGGCATCAACGGTTTCCGCAATCAAATATGAGGTGAAGGATTCCTTTGACGACCTCTCGGAGGGAACAGACGTTTCCGGCGGAATCAGAAACTGGGTTAGTGATAACGCAGAAGGCTTATCGGTTGTCAAAGGAAAAAAGGGTACCGGCATTTGTATTAATAATACTAATATCAGAAAAGCGGTTAGCGGAAGCCTTGAAAAAGATGAATACTATGAAATAAGCTTTGATGTTTACGGCGGTGAAAATTCCGCGGTAAGCATAAACCTTTTGGATAGTGCCAATGAAATTAAGGCACAGACAACAATAGGCACAAGCGGTTTTTCTATCGGCAGTAAGTCGGATAAATATAGTGACAGCACATATAAAATTAAGAATGAAGAATGGACAAATATTAAAGTGAAATTGAGCGGATATTCTGCGGCGGTTTCCTTGTCTGTTGACGGAACAGAGGCGGCTAAAAATGTTATAATTCCGGGTCTTTCTTCAGCGGCGGGGATTGTAGGATTTGAGATAGCTGATGCAAATGACAGCGATGCAAATATTTCTGTGGATAACGTGTTGGCTGCAAGAATGACAGATTCGGGACAAGTACCGTCGGAAATTAATTTCTCAACAGACTTTGAAGAGATGACAATGGAAAGCCGCCAGCTTCCTGAGGGCTTTTATCCGAATTCGGCATTGTTAGGCAGCTTTAAAAATATTGGAATGAAACAGTTTGATGGCGGACACGGCAAGGCAATGAAGGTTGTCACAAGCTCATCAATGGGAGCTATTCTCTCATTCAGAAATGTCATAAAAGATAAAGTGACGGTTTCGTGGCAGGAATATGCCGAAAGCGGAACGATTCCGTTCATAAAGGTTTATGACGGCAGCGGAAAAGAGTCGGTACTAAAGAGATACGGTCATGTGTTCGGCGGCGAAACTAAGAAATCAACTGAATTTGATAAGTGGGTTGATGTAAGCGCTGTGATTGATGCCGCGTCGGGAAAAGTCAGCTTGACCTACAACGGAGATACAAGCGAAATTACAATAGGCAGCTTAACAAAAAACGGATGCAGCGGATTACTGTTCGGCGGCTCGCCCGATACAGGCTATAACGCAAATAGCGTATGCTATGATAACTTGAAGGTGTCGAGCGGAGCGGCTTCGGGTTCGGGAATATCCATAAGCCGTAATATAGATTTTGAGAATTACACCGTGGGCGGAGAATACAGAGATTATATGCTGAAAACGTCTGACGGATGGTATGACCCGGGGGCCTCGTATGTAGCATATTCAAAAATTATTGACACACAAAATGAAAAGCATAAGAATGCCTTTTACATTAACTTGCCTATAGAAAAGAGCCCTGACTATGCAGGAAATGTAACGGCAGGCCTGCATATGCCGCAGTTTGTCGACAGCGGAATTATCACATTTAAAATGTCGGCTTATATAGAGAACAGAAATACCCCGAATTTCCAGGTACGTTCGGTTGAAACACCCGAAAAGCAAAATCAGCTTGTATATTTTGATAATAATAAGGGCATAAGCTTTAATACGGTTTCAAGCGGAAAATGGGAGCCGGATAAATGGTATGATATAGAATTGACAATAGATATTGACAACAATATATTAAGCGGAAAGGTAACAGAAGAAGGAGGAACCGAGGCCGCGAGCGCTGTGGATATTCCTCTCGGCGTCGTAAACAGATTTGATAGCTTCCTGTTCAGAACAACGAACAGAGAGCCTACTAATAACAAGGGTGTAATTGTTGATGACATATCAATTAATTATACCGCCGGTACGCCTTATATGAAGAACGTTGTTTTCAAAGCAGATAACGAAATTGTAAGCAGCGAGCCTGTCTCTACTCTTGTTGATGAAATTTGCCTTGAATACAATGCGGCGCTTGACGGAGCTTCTATAGCCGATAAGGTCACCCTGGAAAATCAAGATGGTGAAGTAAGGTTTATAGGCTATGTGTCAGGCAGCAATTATGTTATCAAGCCCGAAGCATATCTCGAAGCGAACAAGCACTATACAATTACGGTTGACCGTGGTATAAAAAGCCTGACCGGTGAAGAATCGGAAACGGAACAGGTATATGAATTTGATACGTCAAGAGGAATAAAGAATGCAGTTATAGAGTCTGTGAAAATTGATAACAGTGATGCCACCATTGATAAATTTAAACCAAATAAAGAAGTAAGCACGAGAGTAAGGTATATAAATACAGAAAATGAGGAAACAAATATGTATATCATATATACGTATTACCTCAAAAATAAAAAGGTTGACTATGTTTTTGAAAGGTATCCAATGTCACTGAATATGCAGAATCTGACATTGGAAACGGTGGTTTCGGTACCTAACGATGTTCCCGAGTTCGACGAGGTCAGAGTATTTGTATGGGACGGACTTAAGAAGATGAGCCCGATAGCGGATTTTATGGAGATTAAGTAATGACACATAAATTTCTGAAAAAACACATTTTTAGGTTGTGTACGGCGTTTATATGTATAGCTGCTTTGGGTTTTGACTTGCCGAATGCAGCGTCTGCACCCGATAATAAAAGTGATATAAGTATCAACTTTGATAAGAACACCGTTTGTGACAGCGAGGCTCCGTTTGAGTTTACTGTAAACATAACGAATAAGGGGACTGATGATAAAAAGAGTGATTTAAAAATAACGGTGCAGACCGAATACGGCTATGTTGCTGAAAGTCAGACCGTTCCGTGTGACGTTGCCGGCGGATGTTCCTTGCTGAAAAAAATACAGCTTAAGAAATTAACGCTCGGTAAATACAAGGTTATCTGTAGCTATGAGGGAACGGAAGCGGCAGAGCAGTTATATTGCATCGGCGGTGCGTATACAAATCCGGATTGGGGTATTTGTTCACATTATATGAATGATAAAACTCAATATACATCTCTTGATATGTCGATGGCATCAAAAGCCGGTTTTTCGTGGATAAGAGATGATTTCAGCTGGAGTGATGTTGAAGTCGAAAAAGGAAAATTTGAAATTAAACAGGAAACACTCGATAAAATAGATGAAGCTTCAGCTAACGGAAACAAGATCCTTGCTATACTCCACTATAGCCCGCCCGAATGGTATAAACAGAGCTATAACAAAGACGGCACTTTATCAAAATATAATTATATAGCCGAATACGCAAGCTTTTGCAGGTTCATGGCAGGGGCATTAAAGGGAAAGGTTACTCATTTTGAAATTTGCAATGAGCCGAATAATATAATTAAGGTATACAGTGCAAACGGAAAGGAAGACATAAGTAAAAAGGGAGCCGTATATATTCCGCTTCTTAAAGCTGCTTATACTGCCGTTAAATTGGGGAATCCCGATGCAACGGTCTTGGGCGTTTCACAGACGGGGGCCATTGTTTCGTCAGGTTCACCAAATACGGAGTTTACAAAACAGGTTTTTGACGGGGGCGGCGATGAGTTTATGGACGCCTTGAGTATTCATACATATCCGAGCATAACCGGGAAGGCGGTTGACGAAATAGCTCTTACATATGACGCGCTTATCGATGAAATTCAAAAGGCAATGGGGAGTACACAAAAACCGATTTGGATTACCGAAACCGGGTATTCGAGTACGATCTTTGAAAAGTATGAAATTACAGAGGAACAGCAGGGCGCATATATGACAAGAATATATACGCTTTCCGAAGCAAACGGCGTTGCAGAAAAGGTATTTTTCTATGACCTGAAAAACGATTTTCCTGACGGAAACAGAAACTTTAATCAGGCTCAGTTCGGAATTTTACGTCACTTCGGAAGCCGCCCCAAGCCGGCATTTTATATGCTGAATACGGTTATCAAGCTTACCGAAGGCCTTTCGTATAACGGAAAGGCGGTGACCTCAGGCGCCGATAACAACTACAAGGGTTTAAGCGTCTATAAATTCGGAAATGAGAAAAAGAATGTATATGTTGTATGGACAAACGGCGGCGCGGAATATAATCTGAAAATTAAGTCGGCTGAGGGAAAAGAATTTAATGCCGAGACGGAAAATTCAGATGCGATATTAACTCTTTCGGCGGAGGATAAAGACAGAGCCGCGGAGGTTTATGACTGCAGCGGAACACGGTACGGTAATGCCGAATCGGTTAAGGTGGGATATTTGCCCACATATGTTGTCTTACGGGATAAGCAGGGTGATGAGCCTATTCCGGAAGATAAGCCATATTGTAATATATCGGCCGGGGCTGATTCCGTAATCAGGATTGAGGGCGTAAGCGAAAAAGAAAAGCAGAACATTGCGGTTTATGCAATGCGAGAAAAGGATTGTGACTTTCTTTATTTCAATCAGATAAAATCCAGTGAGAATAAAGCGTTTTCAACGTCATTTAGTCTTGATGGGCTTGATAAAAATGATAATTGTATTGTCTATGTAAATACGGGTGATACGGAATATAAATATGAAACGAATCCTTCGCGATATACGGTTTCCGTTTATGTGAACGGTATTAAAGCTGAAACAAAGGAACTGAAAAAACTGAAAAAAGGGGACAAAATTAAAGCTCAGCTTGACATCGGTAACGGTGAAAAGCTTGATGCAGGTACAAACTTTATTTGTGCGGTGAAGAGTTTGGAAGGCAGATTAAAAATGGTTTATTCGGAAAAGGGCAATGATTTATCATCAATTAAAACCGAATTTGAGGCAACCGAGAATACAGAAGCGGGAAGTTTAGAATGTTTTCTGTTGGATGACAACTTGTGTCCTCGTATGGACAAACAACAATTCTCTGTAAAATAATAGTGATATAAAAATAGGAGTAGAAATATGAAAAAGAAATGCATAGTAAGTTTTTTATTGTCTTTGGGTCTGCTGACAAATGTTTCGGCAGCGGAACTAAAGTACGAAAGAGAAATAAACAATAATACGATTACTGTACATGGCGAAACAGATAAGAACGTTAATGTCGCAATGCAGGTTTTTATACCGGAAAAGAATATAGAGGAAATAGAAAATGAAACCAATCCGGGTGAATTGCTTGCGGCGGTAGTGCAAACTAAGTCGGATGAAAACGGGAGGTTTGATTTATCCTTCAGATATGACGGAGCGAGCGGCTTGTATAAGGCATATCTGTTTTCGCCGGAGTGGGAGAATAAACAGGAGCTTGACATCTTATTTGTAAGCAATGACGATTATAAGAATTTTATCGAAAGCTTAAATACTTCTGAAAGTGCAGACGCTCTTTATAGTATCATTAAAGACAAAACTATGATGTTTGGTGAAAACTTGGATTTTGAAAATGACAAGACTGTTGAAAGTGCGGCGGCGGGTATTTACAATTATATTAAGAATGTCTCAAAGCTCAATAGTCAAAAGTATCAATACAACAGTTATGTTTATCATGTACTTTCGCTTATAAATGCATTAGGTAATAATGGCTGT